>NZ_JAHWGL010000009.1 GCF_019334315.1 Hymenobacter profundi | reverse complement strand
ATATCCTTTCTACGATTAGCCTATCAAGTAGGTAGTTCTGCAACAGCCACGGTGAATTGTCAGATGTTATAGGGCTTCCTTTCTATGTCTGCTCCGCGGCCTATGTCTGCTCCGCGGCTCGTTGAGCTAGGCGCTGCACCTGTTTATGGGTGAAGCGGCAGCCGCGGCGTGTACGAAAGCCCATCTCTTCCAACTCCTGCGCAATCTGATTATAGCCGTGGCTTGGCGGTTGCCCTCGTGGGTGCGCACGTTCTGCTGTCGACTGGCCAGGCCGTGCGCATGGGCTGCCGGCGTCAAGTTGGCCAGAGTACCCAGCTGCTTCCCCTGGGCCTTGAGTACCTGCAAGGCCCGGCGGGTGCGCTCGCTGATCATGTCACGCTCCTGCTCCGCGAGGGCCGCGAAGATGTGCACGGTGAACTTGTTGGCCTGGGGCTGATCGCAGGCCACGAACTCCACCCTCGACTCCATGAGCGAGGCAATAAAGGCCACGTTCCGGGAGAGTCGGTCGAGCTTGACAATGACGAGCACCGCCCCGCGACTCTTGGCCAGCTGCACGGCTGCCCGCAACTGGAGCCTGGCCGCCGTCTTGTCGCTCTCGACTTCTACGAACTCCCCCACCACGGCTTCTTCCTTCACGAAGCCTTTTACCATCTGCTGTTGCGCAGCCAGGCCCAAACCGCTCTTGCCTTGCTGGAGAGTGCTGACGCGGTAGTAGGCAACAAAGGGCATCAGCAGGGGGCAGTTGAGGAAGGAAATGGAGCAAAGATAGCAGCTTGGACATTTTCCAAACGTCCCCCGTAAAGTGCCCAAGGTACCGCTATCCCGCCTCCGTCAGGTAGCCTTGAACCACGTGAGAAAGTATTAGCTACTAGAACATAAGCTGTAGAAGGAATGGCTAACGCTACGATACTAAGTAATGGCTAATCTGCTATTACCTAGTATAAGGAAAGCAGTAAATAATATAAATAGTACAATATAATGTTGACCACTATTCTTTTGCACACTGATATAGCTGTAATTTGTTATACAACTGCCCTTTATAGTGTGCTTGGTGTTAGTATGACGGCAGCTAAAATGAGTATTTATCCGCTATTCTATGAAAGCATTTCTACATTGGCTTTGCTTGTTCTTGTTCCCCCTATCCAGTCTGGCGCAAGTAACCTCTGACTTCACCCTACGCAATCTGCTGTGGACGCCGCTGAACAAACCGCAGGACGTTAGTGTCGATGATCAGGGACGCATGTACGTGCTAGACAGCGGCTATATCACGCAACTGGATAGCCAGGGAGTGTATAGCCGGCGAATAGCCCTTACGAGTCCCGACCCGGCTAAGACCGGCAGCACGGGCACTGCCCTGGCCCTGGACGGAGCGGGTAACTTCTACGTGGGCGACCGGAAGTATGGAGAAGTCCGAAAATTCAGTCCGGACGGTCACCTGTTGTTGGCCTTCGGACAAGTAGGGCAAGGCCCCGGTCAGATAGAGCAACTACAACGCATTGCAGTCGATATGACAGGCAATATATATGTCGTTGACAAGCGACGCGTACTAAAATTCGATGCGCGCGGGCAGCAGCAATGGCAGTATATTCCTTCGGGCTTGCATTACGGAATGGCCGTGCGTCCCGTGGACGTAGAACCAGGTGTGGACGGCAGCTTATTTGTTATACAAGATAATTTCGCCCTGCTCCAACTGGATCCAACGACAGGAGATAGTCTGCAAACGATCCTTTCGTCCCGTATGGGCAACACCTACGACGGAACTTTAGTCCGGGATGCACAAGGAAATATTTATACACGTAATCCTAACAGTGGCCCGGTCCCTATTTATAAATATTCGTCGGAAGGCCGTTATCTGGGCAGCATTGGGTCCGGTATGTTCAACTACTCGTCACCCACGGCCTTGGCCGTTGACCGCAGAGGCAATCTTTACGCAACGAATCATCCGGAACCCCTTTCCAATACCAACAAGCTCTACAAGTTTAATGCGGCGGGGGAGCAGGTAGGGCAGTGGGGCCGGTCAACTAATATCGAAAGCATCGTCTTTGACCGGGTGGGGAACCTGTGCGTGGCGGACAAGCAAGGGAGGCAGATTCTCAAATATGATGCGAACGGCCGGGAATTATTCCGCTTCGGCAAGTATGGTACGCAACCGGGTACCTTCGGCCAAATCAGTGGGTTAGCATTAGACGCGCAGGATAATATCTATGTACTGGAGTCAAAAGATCAAGCCATTCGAATTCAAAAATTTACGGCTCGGGGGCAGTTTTTGAAGGTCATCGAAGTGGCCCATCCTAATGGCAACTCTACTTGGCTGCCGAGTATGGCCGTTGACCCCGTAGGCTGTTTGTATGTGGTCGACGTTTGGCGCGAAAGTGTGATCAAGCTGGATCCGCAAGGGCAGAAACTGGCCGAGTTCGGAGGACCTGGTAACCAGACGGTGCACTTTCAGCGTCCTTGGCAGGTAGCAGTGGATGGGCGAGGCGGTGTGTATGTGGCAGACCGGGCCGGACGACGCGTGCAGAAACTCAGCTCGACCGGCCAGCTGCTGCGGCAGAACGAAACGGGGGGCACCGGGATGGATAGAGGAGAGGCCAATGTGGGCTTGAGTGTCGATGCAGCGGGCACCGTGTTTCTGAGCAACGCGGTCGATAACCAGGTCGTCATGTTTGACCCAGCAGGAAAGCTGGTTCGAACTATACCCGGTACGTTTGACTACCTGGGCCGGGTAGCTGTCAACCGCCAGGGGACGCGGCTGCTCCAGCTGGAGATGTACTCGGACTTAGTCAGCTCGTATGAGGCCCCTGCGCTACCCGGAAAAGGAGAAGTACGGGTGCAGGGACGCATTTTCCAAGACCTGAATCAGGATTGCGTAGCGCAGCCCGAGGAGCCTGGTCTGGCCGGTATTGCCGTCGTAGCCGAGCCCGGCAGCTATTATGGTATCTCGGATGACGATGGTTTCTATACCATCGCCACCGACACGGGCACCTACACCGTGCATCAGTTATTGCCCACGGAAGTGGGGCGCACTCTGCAGCTGAGCTGCGTGACGGCGGGCGCCGTACGTATTCCCGCGTACGGTACCACCGCACCAGGACCCAACTTCGGCAACCTGGTTTCCCTCACCCCACATCTGACAGTACAAGTCGCCTCCAACCGCCGCCGCCGCTGTTTCCGCAATCTCACGACCGTGACGTACGCCAATACCGGCTTCGCCGCGGCCGCAGACGCCAAAGTGCGGGTTGAGTTGCCCGCGCACGTTCTCTTCGTCTCGGCGGATGTGCCGCACACCCGCACCGCCCAGGGCTACTACGAATTTGCTGTGGGTACGCTCCAGCCCAACCAGCGCGGCACCATCACAATCCAGGACTCCGTGGCGTGTGACAACCCGGACATCCGCGGCCTGACGGTGTGCACCAAAGCGTGGATTACGCCCCGCAATACCTACTCGCCGCCTACCCTCTGGAATGAAGCCTCCATGATGGTAGGCGGCGCCCTACAAGCCGATCAGCAAACCCGGTTTGTCGTGCAGAATACGGGGCGGGGGGCGACGACCGATAGTCTGTATCTGCGCGTCTACCAGGACACTGAGCTGGCCCTGCGGCACCCCTACCGCTTGGCCGCCGGCGACAGTCTGGTCCTGCGTGTACCGGCTACTGGTCAGGTAGTACGGGTGGAGGCCGATCAGCCGACCGGCCATCCCTTTGCCACCACGGCCAGCGCCTACGTCGAACTGCCCAGCCCGGCGGGCTCGCCCAGCGCAGCGGTCCTGGCCTTCCCACCCAACGACGAGGGGCCCGAGAAAGCCCAGGATTGCCAGCCCATCGTGGACTCGTTTGACCCCAACGACAAACAAGTCGTTCCGGCCGGGCTTACGGCCCAGCACTACACGCCCACCAACACCGCGCTGCGTTACCAGGTTCGGTTCCAGAACACCGGCACGGATGTCGCCTACCGGGTGGTCGTGGTGGATACGCTGGCGACCGAGTTGGACCTGAGCACCTTGCAGGTGGGGGCGGCCTCCCACTCCTACCGCCTGAGCGTATCAGGCAAGACGCACCCCGTCCTTACTTTCACCTTTGACAATATCCTGCTGCCGGACAGCAGCCACGACCAAGTGGGCAGCAACGGTTTTGTGTGCTTCAGCCTACGACCGAAAGCGGGCTTGGCTCCGAAAACGCGCATTAACAACTTCGCCGATATCTTCTTTGATTACAATGAACCCGTCCGGACCAATACGACGCTCAATCGCATCTACGATATTCCGCCAACCATAGCGTCCGCAGCACAACTGCAGGCGCAGGAGGTCATCGTCTCCCCGAGTATCCGCAGCTTCTCACCAGCACAGGGTCGGGTGGGCGCGCTCGTCACCCTGCAGGGTAGCCATTTCTCGTCGCGTCTGGCCGACAACCAGGTGCTGTTTCAGGGGATACCAGCCGCTGTGCTACGTGCTACGGCTACGAGCTTAACGGTACGCGTCCCGCCGGGGGCCACCACCGGAACGGTGCAAGTTATCACGAGCGATGGCGCGGGACGTAGTGCGCAGAAGTTTACCGTATACCAGCCTCCACTACTACATGCGGTAGTACCGGCGGAAGGAAAGCCCGGTAGCACGCTGACGCTGACCGGGGAGCATTTCTCGCCGGTGGCGGCCCACGATACCGTCTGGTTCAACGGTGTGCTCGCCCCCATACTGCACGCCACGACTACGTCGCTGCAGGTAACGGTCCCTACTGGAGCGACTACCGGTAAAGTTCGGGTAGCGGCCCTAGGCGGCCAGGCAGAAACAGCCCAGGCGTACGTTATATGGCATCCACCAACCATTACGGCGTTCAGTCCTGTGCGCGGCAAAGCCGGTACGATGGTGACCCTCGTCGGCAATCATTTAGGTTCTGCTGCCCGCACTCGGGTGGACTTCGGTGGTCGGGAAGCGCAGCTGGTACAGGCAACTCCTACCCAGTTGCTGGTGCGAGTACCTACTGATGCGGAAACCGGCTTGCTGCGGGTCCAGACACCGGGCGGATCCGATACCGCGGGCACGGCCTTTACCTTCCTTCCGGCCCCCGTTATCACATCCTTCGCTCCCATACAGGGGAGCGTGGGGGAACTCGTCACGCTGACGGGAAAAAATTTCCTCGTGGAGGGTAAGCCCGACACCCTGTTACTGGGTACGCACCCCGTAGCGGTGCTAGCCACCACGGCCACTAGCGCCGTGATTCGGGTACCGAAAGGCGCCCGCACGGCCCCCTTTGTCATTGTCGGCAGCGGCGGTAGTACCCGTAGTAACCAGCCCTTTACCGTCCTCGATCTTAGTCCTGCCGAAGCGATTACGGTGTACCCCAATCCGGCGCAGCGCGATGTTACCCTGGACTGGCGGAAAGCCGATTTCTCCCTGGAACGCGTACAAGTGTACAATACCCTGGGGAGTCTGATTGCGACGGTTGATTTGCAAGCGGAGACCGGATCCCGTCACCAGCTACACTTTGCGGATCGGCAGACGGGGCTGTACTGGTTGGTTATTCACACATCGCGCGGCCTTGTTACAAAACGCGTGATGGTCTACTAGGACGCGTGAGCAGTAACCCAGTTGCCTACTACTTAGCACATCTGCTGCCAGCGCCCATGACCCGCGGTTGGGAGTAGCCTACGCGGGCTACTCTTCGGGGGGAGCGACGTTGAGTGGGAGCAAGAGCCGGAAGACGGTCGTGGCCTGAAACGGCTGCCCCCGACGGGTACAGTACCCGGAAGCAGTGAGCTTGTGGGCAATCTGCCAGAGCGTGTGCCCGGTGTCGTGCAGCAGCTCGGCCAACTGCCGGGCCTGCTGATTGGCCGGATGCTGGCGGGCGTTGCGCTGCATGGTGGCCCGCCCCTGGGCCCTGACCGCGGCCGTGAAGTTCTGCGGTGAGCCGAGTTGGGCGCCGCGGGCCTTTTTGGCTTGCAGTGCGTCCTTCGTGCGCTTGGAGATGGTCTCGCGCTCGTGCTGGGCAATCACGGCAAACAGGCCGACGGTGAGCGTATTCGCGTCGGGCATGTCGCAGCAGACGAAGTCCACGCCCGAGTCGCGCAGGGCGAAGATGAAGCCCGCGTTGCGCGAGAGGCGGTCGAGCTTGGCGATGAGCAGGGTGCTGCCCGTGCGCGGGCTTCGGCAATGGCGGCTACGTGCAGCCATGCGCCGCCAGGGGCTACACGCGTTGCAACCCAAAGCGTTTATGCCGCGCACGACCGACTCGACCCACGGGCTACGCTGCGCGCCCAACCGACTGCTCGATCAGCCCAAGCCGACGCAAGCCAACCGGGTCTGGGTCAGTGACATCACGTATTTGCCGCTGGCCAATGGCGACTGGGCCTACCGGTGCGCCTTTCAGGACATGGCCAGCAAGCAGGTGCTGGGCTGGCACGTGATGGCCACGATGCCCGAAGAACTGATTAACACGGCTTTGCAGCGGGCTTTTTGGGCGCAGCCATCCACGCCCGGCTTGCTCTTGCACTCGGACCGGGGCGGGCAGTATTGCGGCAATGCCTACCGTAAACTGCTGCACGACCATCACGTCCTGCGCTCGCAGAGTCGCCGCGGCGACTGCTACGATAACGCCCAAGCTGAGAGTCTGTGGTCGCGCCTCAAAACGGAGGTGCTTGAACTACGCGAGCGGCCCGTGTTTGCCGACTTGGCGGATGCACAGCGCAGCGTCGCGGACTATTTTGATTACTATAATCACCAGCGACTGCACTCCAGCATCGACTACCAGATACCGTATCACACTCATCAACAGTTGCTTCCACTTAGCACCCTGAACTGTCTAGCGTAATCGGGCCACCTCACAATTGCTTCTACTCTTTTCTGTCAGGGGTGCTATCTTGCCGTCTTCCTTCCAAGTATCCCTCTCCATGCCCGACGCTACCCTCACCCTCAGCGAGCTGCGCACCGAAAACGAGGTCCTGCGTGCGCACGTTCAGCACCTGCTGGCTCGGCAGGCAGTAGACGCCGGGCCACCCGCGCCTGATGACCGCTACGAGCAGAGCCAGGTACGCTTTCGCACCGTGTTCGAGCAGTCGCCGCTGGGACAGAAAATCATTAATCCCGATCTGACCATTCGCCGCGCTAACGCCACGCTGGTGACCATGCTTGGCTGCTCGGACCCCACGCAAGTCGAAGGGCAACCTATTCTTAATTTTGCGCATCCCCACTTTCGTGCCGACTGGCATCACTTACAAGAGAAATTATGGGCGCACAAAATGCCCTACTTCACCCTGGAAACCTGTTTAGTACGGGCAGATGGGTCTTCGTTCTGGTGTCAAGTCCACTCGATTCTGTTTACAGATGAGGGCCAGGAGTTAGGCTACACGACCCTGATTGATATTACGGCCCAAAAACAGCTGCAAGACTCGCTCCAACGCCTCTACGATGCCCAGGAGACGATTCTGCACCTGGTGGCCCACGACGTCCGCACGCCGCTGGCGCACATTCAGCTGGCCGTGCAATTGCTGCATCGTGATCCAGGCGCCACGGACTCGGCTGAGTATTTGGCCCTCATCGACCAAGCGTGTGCGCAGGCCCACGCCATTCTGCAAGATGTGCTCTATATCGGGCAGCTCGACACCACACGTCTAGTGAAGCAATCGACTAACTTACAACCCTACCTGACGGCCCAACTGGCGGCGCACCGTCTGGCGGCCCAAACCAAAGGAATTGCGTTGGAATTGGACCTGACAGCGCAGGCAGTGCACGCGCCCCTGCACCCTAGCAAATTTGGGCGTGCGTTGGACAATCTGCTCGCCAATGCCCTCAAGTTCACCCCCGCCGGCGGGAGCGTGACCTTACGTCTGCGCGAGCACGCCGGTCGGCCGCGCTTTTCCGTGCAGGACACGGGCGTGGGCATTCCCGCCGAGTACCAGCAGCACCTATTCGACAAATTCAGCAAGGCCGCCCGGGAGGGGCTGGCCGGGGAGTCAACAACGGGGCTGGGGTTATTCATCACCCAGCAAATCGTGCGCCTACACGGCGGTACCATCTGGGTAGAAAGCCGCGAAAACGAGGGCACCACCTTTTTTATTGACTTATGAGCGGCCAGCCGTAGTAGCAGCGGGTGTTGTACCCGTTGAAAACGGTACTGAGCAAACCTTCTAGAACAGTATACATGCGTTATAAAGTACAAAATTAATACACAGGCAACTACTTTACAGATCCTTATTTATTCTGTAAATCAAATAGTTAAAGAGATAATAGAGCCGTATAGCGTTCATTAAACTAAAGTGGCTGTTGCAGAAGTCTGTCACTGGCTCTACTGAATGAAGTGAACAGCTGGGTGACGCCAACAAAGGCTCTTCTTACCGTCTTTCCACTAGCTGAGTATTCGCTTTTGCACGGAATAGGCCCGAATAAAGAGTTTGCAGCAACCCGATTCCCTCGCCCCAGCTTGGGGTGGTGTGCCTGCTTTCAGCTAGAGCTTATCGAGCCGTTGATGCCACATAGGCTATCGGGCTGTTGGTAGAGAGGCTGAAAAGAAATATGGCGGGTCACATAAGGGCATACCCCCCGCCTGGGGCGGGTTTTTCCTTACTAGCAGGCCCTACCCTCTACGGGCAGTAAGCTGCACGTTAGCAACGGCAAGGTCCGTTCTGCGTGTAAGGAGGGTATCCACCTCCATCCTAGTGTTATGAAAAAAGATGCCCAGCTGAGCCGCCGGCAAGTGATTAGTGGCCTGAGTGCCAGCCTCGCCGTGGCCGCGGCGGGCTCCGTGCTCGGCGCCGAAGCCGCTACCCGTCCTGGGGAAGCCAGGGCTGTTCCCTTGCCAGACCCCACCACTGCCTACCCGAAGCCACCCTATAAAAGCCAAAAGCAGCCCTGGCCGGGTCTAACCAGTCAGATGGACCCTGTGCCCGACCACGGTGAGAAAAGCTATAAAGGGTCGGGCCGTTTAAAAGGCCGCAAAGCCCTGATTACGGGCGGCGACTCGGGCATGGGCCGGGCCGCAGCCATTGCCTACGCCCGCGAAGGCGCCGACGTGGCCATCAACTACTTGCCCGCCGAGGAAGCCGACGCCAAAGAAGTACTTGCGCTTATCAAAGCCGCCGGCCAGAAAGGCGTGGCCCTGCCGGGTGATTTGCGTGACGAAGCATTCTGCCAAAAGCTAGTAGCTGACGCCGTCCGCCAGCTCGGCGGCCTCGACATCCTGGTTAGCAACGCGGCTCGGCAGCAGACGCACGAGTCCATTCTGGACCTGACCACGGAGCAGTTCGATTGGACGATGAAGACCAATATCTACGCGCCGTTCTGGCTGATTAAGGCGGCGCTACCCCACCTCAAGCCTGGTTCGGCCATCATTGGCACCTCTTCCGTGCAGGCCACCGAGCCCTCGGCCAACCTCTACGACTACGCCCAGACCAAGGCGGCGACCACCAGCTTTGTCCGCTCATTGGCCAAGCAGCTCGGGCCAAAGGGTATCCGCGTCAACGGCGTGGCCCCCGGCCCCATCTGGACGCCTCTGCAAGTGAGTGGCGGGGCCACCCAAGAAAGCTTGGTGAAATTTGGCGGCGACACGCCCCTGGGCCGCGCCGGCCAACCGGCCGAGCTGGCGGGAATCTATGTGCTACTGGCCGACCCGCTGGCCAGCTACGCCAACGGCCAGATCTACGGCTCGGCCGGCGGCGACGGGTTGCCATAGCAATCATTAATGCAACGCTTGCTGGTTCGCTAGCAGCGGGGGCATAAGACCGACCTAAAGAACGTGCTTAGCAGAGGCGCCAGCATTTGTTGGGGCCTTTTCTTTTGTAAGATTCTCTCCGGGCCGTCAGAATCGGTTAATCACGAACTTGGCAACGTAGTCAGCCCAACACGATTCGCTCAAGCGCCATCTCTGATCCGATCAGGTCGGCTAGGCTACGCAGCACACGGGTGGAATTTCTTTGGCAATCGGGTTCTTGGTTCGGAGGGACTGGTTCCGGTGGGAACACGCTTCGTCCCCATTTCCGGTTTTACGTAGCAGTAGTTCTTTTCCTCTCTCATGCACACCGAAGCTTCTCTTGCCGGCTTACAGTACACCCTATTTGCGCCGGATACCCAACCCGTAACGGCCACGCTGCTGCTGCTGCACGGTATGGCAGAACACCACCAGCGCTATGCTGCCTTTGCCCAGTACCTCACCACGCACGGGGTGGCCGTGCTGGCCTATGATCAACTCGGGCATGGCCGGACTGCCCCAACCAACGCAGAACGGGGCTTCTTTCAGCTCGACCACCCCGTCGAGCGCCTCGTCCAAGACGCGGCGCACATGGCCACTACACTGGCCCGCTTGTTTCCCGCCGTGCCGCACTTCGTACTGGGCCACTCCATGGGCTCCTTTGTCGTCCGCTGTCTGCTCCAACAGGCGGGCAGTTGTTTCCAGGGAGCCATCCTGATGGGAACCGCGGCTGCGGTGCCGGGAGCTAGCCTGGCGCGTGCGCTCCTAAGCGTATTGAACCAGCTCGTTCCCCGGCACCGCACGAAGCTGCTCAATGCTTTTTTTGGGTGGGTAAACAACCGCGCGTTTAAAGAACCAGCACCCAATGATTCGCTCAAGTGGTTGAGTGCCAACCAGCAGAATCAGGTAGCGTATCTACAAGACCCCTTGTGTGGCATACCGTTCACCAACAATGGCTTTTACACCTTGCTCAGCTTGATGAAGCAAGCCACGGAAGGACCGTGGACAAGCGGCATTCCCGCTGTGCTGCCCGTGTTGCTCGTGAGTGGCGAAGACGACCCGGTCGGCCAGTTTGGTCAGGGCATTCGCCGCGTGGCGCAGCAGTTAAGGCAAGCCGGCTTTGCGCAGGTGCAGCAGATACTCTACCCGGGCCTGCGGCACGAGATTCTGCAAGAAGCGAGCAAGCAACAGGTGTACGACGATGTAGCCACCTGGATTAGTGCCCGGGTGGTGCAAGTACCTCCTAAGCATGAGGGGGAGCGCACTAACAATTGGTGTCACCTCCGTCCATAAGGTGGCCAAGCGCAGAAGCTGCCTGGCTGCATCTCCAGTAGAGTACTCCCGACGAACAGTCACATCAGATTGTTTTCTACTTTCAACTGAATTCTACAACAGCCTCCATACTTCCTGTAGCGTCTAATGACACGGCAGTGTGCTTATATAATTTAATGTCGGGGAAAAGAAATATCATTGTTATTGGTGCCTCCGCAGGAGGGTTTGAGGCCATTAAACAACTTGTTGCCGCCTTACCGGCCGATCTGGATGCCGCTATTTTTGTCGTATGGCATATGTCTGCGGATGTAACGGGCATGTTGCCGCAGGTATTGAACCGGCAAAACACGCTATTGGCCACCAACGCTATTGATAACGAACCAATTAGTTGCAACCATATTTATGTGGCCCCACCCGACAAGCACCTGCTGCTAGAGAAGGGTGTCGTACGGATCAGCAGAGGGCCGAAGGAAAATCGGTTTCGTCCCGCCGTTGACCCTTTATTTCGGTCAGCTGCCGAGAGCTATGGCGCCCGGGTCATCGGCATTATCTTATCCGGCGCCTTAGATGATGGCACGGCCGGCCTATGGACGATAAAAAGCCGAGGCGGCATCGCCATCGTGCAGGAGCCAGCTGAAGCAGCCTTCCCCTCTATGCCCGAAAGTGCCCTGGCCGCCGTAGAGGTAGATTATCGGGTGCCGATTGCCGAAATGGCTACGCTGCTGGTAAGGCTAACGGCTGAGACGGTAACCGAGGCTAGCGAAATTACGATGGAAGAGCAACGAAAAACGGCTATTGAGACGCGCATCGCCGCGCAAAACCCAGCGCTTCAGCAGGGCATCCTCACGTTGGGAACGCCAACCCCGTATGCTTGTCCCGACTGCCACGGGGTGTTGGTGGCCATTACCGATGGCGACATTATTCGCTACCGGTGCCATACCGGGCACGCGCATTCGGCCGACAGCCTGCTCGCTACCATTACCGAACAGATTGAAGACACGTTGTGGAGTGCCATTCGGGGTGTAGAGGAAAGCATTCTGCTACTCAACAACCTGGGTGACCACTATGCCGACAAAAATCAGCCTAAGTTGGCGGCCATGTATTTTAAAAAGGCACAGGAAGCCGAATGCCGAGCCGAAATAGTTCGCCAGACTGTTTTCAGTCATGAGCAGCTAAGCACGGCCAGCATTAGTACGCAGGCTGAAGATGACGAGGGGTAGCGCACTCCTGAGCAGCATAATTCTTTCAAACCTGTTTCATAGGTTGAAACCCCATTGGGGTCTGACGTAAATAAAAAAGCATAATGGAATCTACTGGTTTGATGGCCGAAAAGCCACATGGCTTTCTTATTGTGGGTCTAGGGGCCTCGGCCGGTGGCATTCAGGCGCTGCGAGAGTTCTTCCAGCGCGTGCCCGCAGATTCTGATATTGCATACGTCGTTATTCTGCACCTATCGCCCGACCACGACAGCCAGTTGGCGCAAGTGCTGCAAACGGCAGCTCACATTCCCGTGATGCGTGTGACGGAAAAGGTGCAAATAGAACCTAATCAGGTCTACGTGGTGTCCCCCAATCAGCATTTGCTGATGGAAGAAGACTTTCTGGTGCCTACCCTCAACTTGCACATAGAAGAGAGGCGGGCGCCCGTCGATATCTTTTTTCGCACTTTGGCTGATGCCCACCGGTCCCGGGCCGTGTGTGTGGTGCTATCCGGCACGGGCGCTAACGGCTCGATGGGGTTGAAGCGAGTGAAAGAAATGGGCGGTATTGCGTATGCGCAGAACCCACGGGAAGCGGAATTTAATGAAATGCCCCGCAACGCCATAGCAACCGATCTGGTGGATGAGGTACTGCCGGTGGCAGAAATTCCCGGCCGAATACTAGCCTACCGTAATAGTCTGGGCACAGTGGAAATTCCGGTGGAAGCCGAAAACCGGGCGGAGCAGCAACAGCAGGCACTGCGCGAAATATTTACGCACCTACGCGTGCGCACCGGGCACGACTTCTCCAACTACAAGCAAGCCACACTGCTGCGCCGCATTGAACGCCGCATCAACGTGCGTAGCCTAACCGATCTGCCGAGCTACGCTGCCTTTTTGAACCAAAACCCGGAGGAAAGTCAGGCACTACTCAAAGACCTGCTGATTTCAGTGACTAATTTCTTCCGGGATAGGAAGCCTTTCCAGGCCTTGGAGCACGACGTGTTGCCGGCTCTTTTTCATAATAAGAAATCGGATAGTGCCGTACGTATCTGGGTAGCGGGCTGCGCTACCGGGGAAGAGGCCTACTCCCTGGCGATGCTGGTGGCCGAACGAACTGCGGGAGTATTGGACGCACCCCGTGTGCAAATATTCGCTACCGATATCGACGAAGCCGCCATTATGGCCGCCCGCGAGGGGCTCTACACACTCAATGATGCCGCCGATGTGTCGCCTGAGCGGCTGTTACGTTTCTTTACCAAAGAAGGCGACAGCTACCGCGTTCAGCGGGAACTGCGCGAAATGGTGCTGTTTGCCAATCACAACTTCTTGAAAGACCCGCCTTTTTCGCGTCTCGATCTGGTGACCTGTCGCAATGTGTTGATCTACCTCAACACTACGGCACAGGAACGGGTGATGGAAACGTTTCATTTCGCACTACGCCCGGGCGGCTTTTTATTTTTGGGTTCTTCTGAATCCGTGGAGGGGGCCAGCGACTTGTACGCCACCGTTAGCCGGGAGGACCATCTCTACCGGGCCCGGGAAGTAACCCTACCCCATTACCCGGTACCCGAATCGGTGCCCAGCTTACAGCCTACACAACCGGTCTCCCTGACGCTGCACGAGGCGGAAAGCCGGCAACTAAATCGCTTGTCATTGGGGGAGCTGCACCAGAAGCTGCTGGAGCAATATGCGCCGCCCTCGCTGGTCGTAAACGAGGAGTACGACATCTTGCACATGTCGGAGAAGGTAGGCGGCTTTCTTGAGTTCTCGGGCGGCGAGCCCACCAAGAACCTGCTCAAGCTCATTCGGCCCGAGCTGCGCTTGGAACTGCGCTCGGCACTCCACCAGGCCGTGCAACTGCAAACCGCTATTGAAGCGCGCAATATCCTATGGAATAAAAACGGGGAACGCCAGTCGCTGACCATCCGAGTCAAGCCGGTTACCAAAGAAGGCGACACGACGAAAGGCTTTATCCTGATCTTGTTTGAGTCCAACGAACAAGATCAGGAGGAGGAAAAAGTAGTGCTGACGTCGGATGCGCCCCTCGCCCGGCAATTAGAGGAAGAGCTACTCCAGGTGAAGGCCCAACTGCGCTATTCGGCCGAGCAATACGAATACCAGGCCGAGGAGCTAAAGGCGTCGAATGAGGAATTTCAGGCCGTGAATGAAGAGTTGCGCTCAGCGGCCGAAGAGTTGGAAACCAGCAAGGAAGAGCTACAATCCATAAACGAAGAACTACGCACGGTCAACCAGGAGTTGAAAGTCAAGATTGAGGAAATCAGCGTGACCAGCAATAACCTGCAAAACCTGATCAACTCGGCCGGAGTAGCCACCATTTTCCTCGACCGTGCTTTCTGCATTCGGCTGTATACCCCGGCGGCCCAGCAGCTGTTCAATCTAATACCCTCGGACTATGGCCGCCCTATTTCGCATATTACTCATCGGCTGCAATACGACGACTTACTACTCGATGCCGAAGCCGTATTGCAAAAGCTCACGCCATTAGAGCGAGAGGTAGAAACCATCGACCACCGGTCTTTCCTGATGCGAGCCCTACCTTACCGCACGACTGAAGACCGGATTCAGGGCGTGGTCATCACGCTGTTCGATATCACCGATCGTAAGCGAGCCGAAGAAACCCTGCAAGCCAGCGAGCAGCGGTTGCAACGCATGGTGAACGTACCCAGCGTAGGTATGCTGACGTTTGACTATACCAATACGGTGCTCCAGGTCAATGATGCCTTCTTGGAGATAGTAGGGTACACCCGCTCAGAGTTTGAGGCCCGCACCTTCACCTGGCTCGACTTCACTCCGGCAGAGCATATAGAAGCCAGCCAGCAAGTAATGGAGCAGTTGCGGCAGACAGGCCGCGGCGGCCCGTACGAGAAAGAGTATTTCCGCAAAGATGGCTCCCGCATCTGGCTGATGTTTGCGTCTGCCGACCTCGGCGACGGCACCATTGCCGAGTATGCCATCGACATGAGCGCCCGCAAGCAAGCCGAAGAAGCCGTGGCCACTGACCTGGCCGGCATGCAGCGGCTGCACGAACTGCACGCCAAGCTGGCCACCGAAACCAACCTGCAAGCGGCCCTGGAAGAGCTGGTGGCTCTCGCCTGCGACTTCACCCACACTGACCGCGGCTGCGTGCAATTGGTCAGCGAGGATGGCCAGCAGCTGGAAATGTATGCCTACCAAGGCTACACCGAAACCAACCCTTTTATTCAGCACTTCCTACGTACCGACTCAGGAGCCGCCTGTGATGTGGTGCGCCGTGACCGTACCCGCCTGCTCATCGAAGATGTCGAAACCTTTGCTCCTTTACTGGGTACGCAAGACCGCGAAATTACTTTAGCAGAAGGAATTCGGGCTACGCAGTCTACTCCCCTTATCACACGTAGCAATGGCGTGATAGGTGTCCTGAGCAACCAGTTTCGCCAGCCTCACCGCCCGACCGAGCACCAGTTGCAACTACTTGATTTACTAGCCTGGACCGCGGCCGATTTCATAGAGCGGCACCGAGCTATCCAAGCGCTGGAACAGGTATCCATTGGCCTGGAGCAACAGGTGCAGGACCGCACAGCGCAGCTACACCAGAGTACGGAAACCCTGCAACGAAACCTCACCATCTTGCAGCAGGCTGAGGAGGTAGCACAGATGGGCAGCTGGGAGTACGACATTATCAGCGGCAGCATAACCTGGAGCACCGGGATGTATCGGCTATTTGGCTTACCTAACGATCAACCAATAGGCCCAGAAATCTACCTAGACTATGTTATAGAAGCCGATAAGTCTCTTGCACAGAAGCTGGTAAAACAGTTTCGTGAACGCCACGAACCGTTGGACGAAACGCTACGCCTGCAAGTAGACGACCAAGTCCATACCTTCCGGATTAAATCGGTGGTGCTACGCAATGAGCAAGGAGAACCACTGAAAATGCTTGGCCTCGATTTAGATGTTTCTGAAGTGAAACGCTTAGAAGAGGAAAATTTGCAGATGCGACTAGACCAGCAGAAAGCGTTGTTACTGGGCATTTTGGATGCGCAAGAAGAAGAGCGCCGCCGTATATCCGAATCGTTACATAACGGAGTGGGTCAACTGCTGTTCGCCACGAAACTTAACTTCAATCAAATAGCTGCTCTGGTACCACGAGATGTGTTTAAGGATGCTAACCAGTTACTAGATGAAGCTATTCAGGAAACCAGAAAGGTGTCACATGAGCTGGTTCCTGCTATGTTGAGTGATTTTGGTTTAGCTAAATCCTTACAGGACTTATGTCAGCAGTACAGCCGAACGGCCCTTCGAGTAAAGTGCGAAGTAAGCGGGTTGGAAAACCGATTGGAAACCTATTTGGAAGTTGCAGTTTACCGCATCTGCCAGGAATTGTTGACGAACGTGATGAAACACGCGGCGGCAACCAAGGCTGATATATTGCTGGCACAGGAGGATAATGAGCTAACCTTAAAAGTGCGTGACAACGGTAAAGGCATCAGCCCAGAACCCAGCGAATCGGTAGGCATTGGACTTCGCACGATTAAGGATCGAGTAAAACTATTGAACGGTACCTTTTTCCTACATATTCCTATTACTGGTGTAGGAACCCAAGTAACCATTCAGATTCCCGTAACAAGCATGAAGTAGAGTACAGGACTTGCGCTGGTGGATACATGCTTATTTCAGCTACCGCATATATGTTTCACCTAGTATGCGGTAGAACAGCCTAGTCACGCTCGCAAAGTGAGCGAACGAGACTATCTAGCTTATGGCTCACTTGTACTGTTTTCACTACCCCATTAGCTTGCTCCAAAGCGTATGGGCCTCCTTTGTGACGCTAATTTGGCTACGCCGCTAGCAAGCGCACAGATCCGGCTAAGTAGGGCGGCTGCCCAAGGAAGATGGTTGCGATTTTACTTATGTTGTTACTCCTAGGGGGTAGATTTACGTATACCCTATGATATCGTCCACTTGCCAGGCAGCATTGATACAACTGGTCTGCTTTGCGCCATGGCAAATAATTCGCCTGTGGATACATCCTTTGTGCTCTTATTATGATTCGCCTTTTTCTTGTTGACGACCATGCGGTGGTACGCCGCGGCCTACGGGCAATGCTAACGGCGGAGCACAACATCGTAGAGGTGGTAGGTGAAGCCGCCAACGGGCAAGAATTGCTCACGCAGTTGCCTGATGTACCGACTGATGTCGTGTTGATGGATTTGAATATGCCTGTCTTGGATGGGCTCGCTACCACCGTTGAACTGCAAAAGCAGTATCCCCACCTGCGCATCCTGATACTTTCCATGATGACGCACGAACGTACGGTTGGCCAGTTATTAGCAGCTGGTGCACACGGCTACGTGCTTAAAAATGCGGATCAGGCTGAAATCGTGACGGCAATTCAGGCGGTAGCGGCTGGTAAGCGCTTTCTATGCTCAGAGATTAGTTTAGCTATCCTCGACAAAGTGCTGAACAATGCGGATGAAAGCGTAGCAACCACGGGGAAAGATGCTTCTTACTTGACATCTCGTGAACGCGAAATTCTTCAGTTAGTGGCCGATGGACTGACTAATCAGCAGATTGCAGATACGATTTTTACGAGTAGGCGTACCGTTGAAACTCACCGCCAAAGCTTGCTCGAAAAAACCGGCGTCAAGAATACGCCGGCGCTAGTTAAGTATGCGATGGAGCAAGGATGGCTTCAGTAGTAGATCATGCGCCACTTGACCACCTTTCTCGGACCCATGCTGTAGCGCGTGGCTAGGCTTGGTAGGCTTTTCTGACAGTGTTGGATAGTGCGCCATATAGCCGCCGCTTAGGCGGACGCTGCCGTAGAGCACTGGTCCCATAAGTGCAGCCCGGAAACTACCCCATCACGCTCTGGGGCTATACCCAATTAAGTCCCCGTATAAATACGGGGACTTAATTGGGTATTCATCCTTGATGAATCGGGTATGTATGCGGAGAAAAGCTGGGGCAGAAAAGCAGTTCCTTTGTGTAAGTGCTTGAAAACCTTGATTCCACAAAGCGGCGTTACTGAAATAGTATACTGGTTTTCAAGCTGTATCTGCCGCGACATATCGTTTCGGTGATTCACCTCAAAACAACGTAGCCCAGCTGTTTCTGGCAAAAGCCGCCGAAACCGGCTTCCAAGCCCGCGTCGTGCACAAGTCTATCCTGAAACAGGAAGCCGTGAGTGACGACTTGCAATCTGCGCACAAAAAGTTGCCCTAAGCCGACCCAACCAGCCGCGCCTGGTAGCGAAAGCCCTACCCCCGGACAGACGGTCTAGACCAACGCGACTGCTGGCGCACAACCGCACCTTTTCACCCTTACCGCTTCCTCCACAGTTATTTCATTCTCGACGATGAGCCAACTACTAATGACCGTCCTGGGCGACTACAATCAGCAACTGAGTGCCCTGTTGGCTCGTGCTGAGCAGCAGTGGCCCACGCTGTGTGCGCACGAAAACGAACGGCTGAGCGAGCAGAAAATAGAGCAGCGGCGCCGAACCCTACTCCTGGCCATGACCTACCTGGACCAGTTGCAGCAGCTACTGAATCACCATCCGGAGTGGCAGGAACCTACTGCGTTCTGGGAAGACAACTTTCCGTTGCCTCCTGGTATCCGGCCCGCCCAATAAGCAAGTGGCCCCCAATACTCCTTTCCCTAGCCTCTGTAACAGGCACTTAATCAACGTAGCCTCGCTGAGCTAGTTTCTTAGCGCCCCGACTTCGCGTGTGTATCTACGCTATGTCCTACTTGGTTTTTCTATACCAGACGAGTCAGCACTACCATAAGCTCGTCCATTTTCTTGCGGCAGGTCGCGCAGGTGTATCGTGTTACGCACCTGGTACTGCGTTTTTCTTTTTCAAGCACCGCCCCTCCATGGCCCCCAAACTCCGTTTTACCAACGTCGCCCATTCTGATTTTTTCGCCACGGTGCGGCAGCGTGTCGATGCCTATTTTACGACCCAACACCTCTCGCGGCACGCCAACGGGGCCATGTGGCGCAAAACCATCATCCTGCTGCTCAGCTTTGTCACGGTGTACTTGCTCGTACTATTCGGGCCCTTCTCCCTCTGGATTCGCCTAGGTTTGGCGATGCTGCTGGGCGCCTGTTGCGCCTTCATCGGTTTCAATATTTGCCATGATGCCATTCATGGGGCGTTTTCCGCCAATAAGCGCGTCAACCACGTCTTCAGCCTGCTCTTTCACTTGGTTGGGGCCAACCCCTACGTGTGGAGCCTGACGCACAACCTGGTGCACCACACCTACACCAACATTGTGGGGCATGATGAGGACCTGGAAGTTGCCCCAGGCCTGCTGCGCTTAAGCACCGAGGAGCCCGTGCGCCCCTGGCACCGCTACCAGCACTGGTATGCCTTTCCGCTCTACGGCTTGGCCTCACTATCCTGGGTATTTCGCAAGGACTACGTTAAGTTCTTTCAGCGCACCATCGGCCAGTATGCTCCCCCGGCACACCCGCGTCGGGAATACTGGAATCTATTTGGTTACAAGGCGCTGTATTACTTACTGTTTCTGCTCGTGCCCTACCTGGTGCTATCGCTGAGCTGGTGGCAACTGGTGGTAGGATTTCTTGCGCTGCACTTGGTTATGGGTCTTGTGCTGGGGCTAGTGTTTCAACTGGCTCACGTGGTGGAAGGCACGGCCTTTCCCGTGCCGGATGAGCGGGGGGATGTGCAGGAGGCCTGGGCGGTCCACCAGTTGCGGACGACGGCGAACTTCGCCCCGCAGAGCCAGTTGGCGAGCTGGCTCTGCGGAGGGCTGAATCGGCAGATCGAGCACCACTTATTCCCGCGCGTGTGTCATATCCACTACCCTGCCCTGGCGCGCATCGTCCAGCAGACAGCACACGAATTTGGCTTGCCGTACCTGGAGAATGCGTCCTTTGCGGGCGCGCTACGCTCCCACTACCGCGTGCTCTACCAGTTTGGCCGGCCGGCCTGAGCGAAGGGGGCACTCGTGACGCACTACGGTTGAGGTGCCTTCACTACCCTTCAGCTGTATGTATGTAGCCTGGTGTACGTCCCCGCCACGGGTACTAGCCAGCGCAGCTGACGCTCAGCATGCTAGAAAGCCAAAGCATTTGTAGGAGCCACAGCTCCACGCAAGCTCGGATAAGCTAACAGCGGCTTATGCCGCCACACTACCTGTACCTATCCACACTTATTCAGCTGACGATATGGCTGAAGCACCTCCGGCCACCGTTACTACCCAGTAGAAATACGGAAGCTACCCTTGGTTAGCGGCGAATACGCACCCAACCCGAATAAATACAGACGGCACTACCGTATAAATACTAGAAATTTGATAATCAGAAGATTAAACAGCGAAAAGACTGCCATTGCCGCGGTGTGAGTCGTAAGATGGCTCATACTTTTTTTCACTTCTGCTTGCTGGTAGGCGCCGACAACCCCGCTACTGCAAGCAGCTGATCGGAGCTTTTGGCTTCTCATCCTCTTCTGCTATGACATCTACTACAAACAATACGCCCGGTTCGGGCCGTGAGCAAGCGGTGCCCTTCGCCACGCCACGCGTTCACGAACCAGTTCACCAGAATGCAGCATCTATGCTGGCCGTCAGCAAACGTATTTCCTGGGGCGCCATCTTTGCGGGGGCGCTGGTGGCCATCGTTCTTCAACTAGCCCTGAGCCTGCTGGGCTTGGGCATCGGTCTGGGCACTATCGACCCGCTGACTGAGCAAAACCCGATGGCCGGCATCAGCACGGGGGCCGCTATTTGGTGGCTGGTCACGACGTTGGGCTCGCTCTACCTGGGCGCAACGGTAGCCAGCCGCTTGGCTGGCATCCCGCGCCGTACCGACGGGCTGCTCCACGGACTGCTCACGTGGTCGGTGGTGACGCTCTTCACTTTTTATTTGCTGACAACTGCCGTGGGCCGCATTATTGGCGGCGTAACGGGCGTGGCCGGACGGGCCTTGTCGGGGGTAGGCTCGGGCATTGCCGCGGTGGCCCCCGGTGCGGGTGATGCCATTAAAAGCGAACTGAAAGAGCAGGGCATCGACCTGAGCGATGTCAAGAATCAGGCTCGTTTGTTGTTGCGCCAGACCGGCAAAGCCGAGCTAGCGCCAGAGAACATCGAGCGGCAAGCCAGAGCGGCAGGTAGCCAGGCACAAAACGAAGCCGGACAGGCCGCTGCCAATCCGCAGACGGCTGGTGACAGCTTCGACGATGTCATCGACAACCTAACCAGCAAAGCCGACAACATCGGCAACGCCGCCGACCGCGACGCTGCCGTGAACGTGGTGATGAAGCGCACCGGTAAGAGCCGTGCAGAATCGGAGCAGATTGTTGACAATTGGATTGCAACGGCCAAACAAGCGCAGGCTAAGTATGCTCAGCTGAAGGTGCAGGCCGAACAAAAAGCCCGTGAGGCTGGCGATGCCGCAGCCGAGGGTCTCTCCAAAGCCGCACTGCTGGCTGCGTTGGGTCTAGGGCTGGGTGCCGCCGTATCGGCCTTTGGAGGCCGTCAGGCTACGCCCCCCGAAGAGGTAGCGCTACCCAATAACCAGCAGCCTGCTGCCTAGCCTACCGCACAAAAGAGCCTTCCCAGTAAATGGGGAGTGCTCTTTTTGCTTCCGCGTCTACCCTGTTGTGCTGTACTAGTCTGTATCGGTTGCGCGCTCCTACAATCGAGGTGCCGCAAGGCGCCTACCCCTACCCAGTCCACTAGGCTATCTACTCGTTACGGTTAGGCAAGGAGCTAGCCCGGTGGCGCTTTCCCTTTCATCTACTCCCTTAGACGTATGAATCCTTTAATTGACATTCGCCACCTCGATCAGAGTTTGTGGCTCGACTTCATTAGCCGACAGGTACTCACTAACGGTGAGCTGAAACGCCGCATTGCGGAAGATGCGCTGCGCGGGGTCACTTCCAACCCGGCTATTTTTGAGAAAGCCATCGGCGGCTCAGCCGATTACGACGACACCATCCGCGAGCAGGCGCTCCAGGGCAAGTCAGCGGAGGAAATCTACCAGGGCTTGGCCGTGGCCGATGTGCAAGCGGCCTGCGACCTATTCCGCGAGCTGTTTGAAAGCCACGATAACAGCAGCGACGGCTACGTGAGCCTGGAAGTATCGCCAGAACTAGCCGACGACACGGAGGGCACCCTGGCCGAAGCTCGCCAGCTCTGGCAGGCCGTGGACCGGCCTAACGTGATGATAAAAGTGCCCGCTACGCCGGCAGGTATACCGGCCATTCGCACGCTTATCTCAGAAGGCCTCAACATCAACGTAACGCTGATTTTCGGTCTCGACCAATACCAGGCCGTAGCCGAGGCTTTTATTGCGGGGCTGGAAGACCGAGCCCAAGCGGGCCATTCGCTGACCAACAGCAACTCGGTCGCCAGCTTCTTCCTGAGTCGGATCGATGTGCTACTTGATCCGATGCTGGAACAACTTGCTGCCGACGGCGGCGACCGTGGCTTGTTGGCTGGTTCACTGGTAGGCGAGGTTGCTATTGCCTGCGCCAAACAGGCCTACCAGCGCTACAAGGAGATTTTTGCGGGCCCGCGCTGGGAGGCGTTGGTTGCCAAAGAAGCCAACACGCAGCGCTTGCTGTGGGCGAGCACAGGCAATAAAAACCCGAAATACGACGACCTGAAGTACGTTGAAAACCTCATTGGCCCCAGAACGGTGAACACGATTCCGGTGGAGACAATGGATATTTTCAAGCAAAAGGGCCGTCCGGCTGCCCGCCTGGAGGAAAACACGGACCACGCCCGCCAGGTGCTGGCCGACCTCCCCAAGCTCGACCTTGACCTCGACAAACTGACGCAGCAGCTGGAGAAGGAAGGGGTGCAAAAGTTCAAGGAGCCTTTTGCTAAGATGCTTGCCTCCGTGGAGCAGAAACGCCAGCAAGCGCTAGCCGCCGACTAACACCGAGGGTAGGCCCCCTGGCTTGGGCGCCAGCCCCTACTAAGGCGCCTACCCATTAACCTAACACGAACACCTTCATTTTTCCTTTGCCATGCATTCACCAGCCACACCTCCCCGTCTATCCGGCCCACCGTTGTCATCTGCCCACCCAACTTCACCGTCTGATGCAGCACCGGACCCGCTTAACGGAAGTTCGCTTGCCTACCTACTCGACCAGCTACCCAAGTCGGTGAAAGAAACGGTCCTTAAAGTAGTTAGCCGCTATCAGCAGTTCAGTACTACCCAAAAAGTAGTGGGTGGCGTGGTGCTGCTACTTGCTATACGCCGGCTCACGCGCGGTGATAAAAGCCCTAAAAAAGGGCATAAGAAAGCTCAGAAGGCTGAAATCAGCACCCTGCACGAGTTGCTGCACTTTGTCAATGACCGGGTAGAAGGCTACAAAAAAGCCGTCGAAGAAAGCCAAGACCCGCAGCGACGCGATTACTACCAGCGTTTGGTAGGCCAGAGCGAGCAGTTTGCACAGACCCTGAATGAGCACTTGCGCCACCTCGGCGGTGGGCGTGAAACTAGCACTACCCTGAAAGGCAAGCTCTACCGCCGCTTCATGGCTGCCGCTGCCGTTTTCACCGGCCGCGACGAGCAGACGGTGCTAGCCAGCAACATCCACGGCGAGCAGTGGGCGCTGGCCGCCTACAAAGAGGCACTGGACGATGAAACGCTACGCGGCGCCATCCGGCATGAGGTAGAGCGCCAGTACCATCAGGCGCAGCGAACCTACCAGGAGCTGAAGCGCATGGCCACGTAGTGTCTGGCTTAGGCCACACGTGCTGAAGTTCAGCTATACCCTATCAAATCCGCAGTATCCCGTTTAGTTGTTGTGAATCATGGAAAAATCACCCGCTGAGAATCCCGAAAAAGCCGGCGACGTAGAGGCCCAGAAGGCCGGCAATGCCCCCAAAAGCGGCGAGCGTTCGGACCAGGGGGAAGCGCCCGCCGTGGACCACTACGACACCGAAGGCAAGCCCGACGCTGACAAGCGCAAGATGACCGCGCCCGACACGCTGGGGGCCAAACACCAACACCCGATTCTGGCTCAGCCGCCCGAAGGGTTCACGGGCCTCAAGCTAGGCAAGCCCGCCACGGTGGCGGCTGGTATCACGGCGGTGCTCAAGTCGGGAGCGTTTGCCTGGGGCGAGGACGGCATTGCGCGGGGCACGCACGCGCTGCTCAAGCTCAACCAGAAGGATGGCTTCGACTGCTCTAGCTGCGCCTGGCCCGACCCCGACGAGCACCGCTCGGTAGCCGAGTTCTGCGAGAATGGCGCCAAGGCCACGGCCTCCGATGCCGACGCACAACGCGTAGATCCGGCATTTTTTGCCCAGCACAGCTTGGTCCAACTGTCGCACATGACCGACCGCGACCTCAACAACGCCGGGCGCATCACGCACCCAATGGTTGTGCGGCCCGGCGGTACGCACTACGAGCCAATTAGTTGGCAAGAGGCGTTTGCGCTGGTGGGGCAGGAGCTGAATGCCCTGGCTTCACCCGACGAGGCCATCTTTTATACCTCGGGGAAGGTGCCCAACGAGCCCGCCTTTTTATATCAGCTCTTTGTGCGGCAGTTTGGCACCAACAACCTGCCCGATTGCTCCAATATGTGCCACGAGAGCAGCGGCTCGGCCCTAAGCCCTACCATTGGCCTGGGCAAAGGCTCCGTCACGCTCAACGACTTCTACGAAGCGGAGGTCATCGTTATCATTGGGCAGAACCCCGGCACCAACCACCCGCGTATGCTCACGGCTCTGCAAAAAGCCAAGCGCAACGGGGCCAAAATCATCAGCATCAACCCCTTGATTGAGGCTGGCTTGCAGCACTTCAAGAATCCGCAGGACTTCATGAATCCGCTGCGGGCGCTGGGCGCCCTACTCGGCGACGGCACCCAGATAACCGACCTCTACCTGCAAGTGCGCATCAACTCGGACCTGCTGGTGGTGCGCGGCCTGATGAAAGGACTGCTCGAAGCCGAAGCCCTAAACCCAGGCAAGGTGCTCGACCGTGCCTTCATTCAGGAATTTACTACTGGCTACGAGGAACTGATTGAAAACCTGAACAATACAAGCTGGGACGACATTGTGGAGGCCAGCGGGGTGAGCCGCGCAGACATCACCGAAGCAGCCAACCTGATTGCTCGTCACAAGAAAATTATTACCTGCTGGGCCATGGGCCTCACGCAGCAGAAAAATGGGGTTTACAGCATTCAGGAAATTGTAAACCTGCATTTTCTGAAAGGCGCCGTGGGGAAGGCGGGCGCCGGGCTGTGCCCGGTGCGGGGCCACTCCAACGTACAGGGCGACCGTTCGATGGGCATTTGGGAACGGCCCGAGCAAAGCTTTCTGGACGACTTGGAAAAGGAATTCAACTTTCACCCGCCCCAGGAGCACGGCTACGACACGGTGGAGGCCGTGAAGGCCATGCACGACGGCAAGGTGCCGGTGTACGTTGCGCTGGGCGGCAATATGCTTTCAGCCTGCTCGGATACGGAGTTTGTGGCTGAGGCCATGCGCAAGCTGCGGCTTTCGGTGCACATCACCACGAAGCTAAACCGCGGCCACCTCGTCAACGGTGAAATGGCGCTGCTCCTACCTTGCCTGGCCCGCACCGATGTAGACCGGCAGCATGGCCAGCAGCAGTTCACCTCCTGCGAGAACTCGATGGGGGTAGTGAGCATGAGCAAGGGCGTGCTCACGCCTCTTCAGGGGGAAATGCTGAGCGAGGTAGCCATTGTGAGCGGCATGGCCCTCGCTACCCTGGGCAGCAAGAGCACCGTGGACTGGGTAGCCTGCACCGAGAACTACGATACCATCCGCGACCATATCGGGCGCGTAATTCCCGGGTTCGATAAGTTCAACGAAAAGGTGCGCCGTCCCGGCGGTTTCTACCTACCCAACGGCCCCCGCGAGCGTAACTTCACTACGGCCAATGGCAAAGCCAACTTCACCTGCACGCCCTACGAGAAGCACGTGCTGGAGCCCGATCAGCTGGTGCTGACCACCATCCGCAGCCACGACCAATTCAACACCACCATCTACGACTACAACGACCGGTACCGTGGCGTGCATAACGAGCGGCGCGTCATCTTCCTCAGCCGCCAGGATATGGCCGAGCGGGGCATTCGGGAGAAGGGAGTGGTGAATATTACCAGTCACTTTGAGGGCCAGCAGCGCCACGCGGAGAAGTTTATCGCCATTCCCTACAATATTCCGCGGGGCAACTGCGCGGCCTACTTTCCCGAGGCCAATGTGCTGGTGCCTATTGGCAGCGTGGCGTACAAGAGCAATACGCCTACCTCCAAGTACGTGGTGGTGACCGTAACGCCCGTCGAGGAGCCCGTTGGCACTCGCAAGGCTACTTCCGCGCAACGGGTGGCCGTACCGGGCTAGGCAGCCCAACCAATTCCTTTACCAAGCGGTTTAAGTTAGCCTGATAAGGCTGGCCATGAGATTGTTACGGCGCAGGCAATGCTGCACATACAACAAAGTGGGACGCGCTGGTGGTCAGGCAATTTATTACCTACCGCCATCGCGTCCCACTTTGTTGTATGCAATGTTGCTACTTGCTAACGCTCATGCGCTCTTCAATCCACTGTAGGGAAGACTGAGTCCAGCTGTAGGGTATGCAGGCACCGCTGCAATGTGAGACTTGCATTGCATAGCCTAACGCTGGCCCCGCGCTGGCGGAGTATTAACAGTTGCGATACCAGAAAGCAAACTCCCTGCGTACGTTGGCAGGGTAGGGCGCCACAGTCTACCAGTAACGGGGCGTGTGGGGGGACGAGGATACGTACCAAGTGGGCCGCATCGACAGCAGCCAGGTTCACAGGCAGCATATTAGCTGGCTGTAACAAGCTAGGATTTAACACAGGAATAGTGGTAAGGAGGAAAGGAAGGATTGGTAGCAGTTCGTCAGCGCGGCAGGATGCGAATCCATTTGACTAGGAAAAGCCATCCGCGTGGTCAACACAGTTGACGACACAAAGAAATAGCAGCACAAGCGCCCACTAGCCCGCTGAAATACGCTTTTTGCCTGTGGTAAATGCGTGATTTTCAACCCGTATTTATTCAGGACGTTTCCTTGTTCGCTCGAATAAATACGGAATACCGTCTGTTTTCCTACCCCTATTGCTACCTATGCAGATGCGTTGGCAATGCCCTACGAGTCCAGCAAGCCTTGCTCCATGGCGTACTTAATCAGGGCTGGCGTATTTTTGACGCCGGTTTTTTCGAGCAGACTTTGCCGGTGCGTTTCCACCGTGCGCCGGCTGGTGAAGAGCTGATCGGCAATTTGCTGGTTGGTCAGCCCATTGGCGACCAGTTGCAGAATCTCACGTTCACGGTGGGTGAGATGAATCGCATTTTCGGGGGAGGCGGCCAAACTTTCCGTTTCACTGACCAGCAGTTTTTCGAGCAAGACTAGGCCGATATCCGAGCATAGAAAGCGCTTGCCCGCCGCCACGGCATGAATTGCCGTCACAATTTCGGCCTTATCCGCGTTTTTGAGCAAGTAGCCGTGCGCGCCAGCTTCTAATAGTTCCCCAATGGTGCGTTCGTGCGTCATCATCGACAGCATGAGGATGCGCAAGTCTGGGTGCTGTTTTTGTAATTCGTGTGTGGTAGCCAAGCCATCTAGTACGGGCATGTTCAGGTCTAACAGGACAACGTCGGCCGGAGTGATTGGCAACTGCGTCAGTAACTCTTGCCCATTGGAGGCTTCGCCCACTACTTCGAGCAAAAGCTCCGCTGTGAGCACGTTCCGCAGACCGTCGCGCACAATAGGGTGGTCATCCACCAAAAAAACACGAATCATGAAGGGGAAACTAAAGAAAGGGGAATGCGCAAGCGAATATGAGTACCGTGCTCAGGAGAAGAATCTGTGGTGATGGTGCCACCCAGCAGGTCAATGGCCTCATGCAACATACGTAAACCAAGGCCCTTGGTGGTAACACCAAGCTCAAAGCCACGGCCGTTATCTTCGGCTCGTAGCACGATTCCAACCAGGAGTGGTTTCCAGTTCTAGCATCGCTTGACTGGCCCCAGCGTACTTGAGACTGTGGTGGGCGAACTCCTGAGCCAAACGATAAAGCGCAACTTGTAGCGGCTGGGGTAGGAGCACTTACAATAGTGCGAAACCAACTTGTTGATTGCTCAGTGGGATGCGCAAACTCCCGCCCTCTGCTACTCCCGCCTCGATGATATGGTGGCACACATCTAGTAAATTATCGTGCTATTTATCAGATAATTGCGCTGTGTGACCTTGACCTAGCAACGGCTGGCTATCGGCAAGCTGCTCGACGGGAGAGTTAACGAAGATGTACCCCAGATCAATAAGATGATTATGTTCGTCGCGGATGGCTTTAAAGGCGCGCGGCACAGGTTTGCTGCGATTATACTACTTACATACGTAAGGTTGGAACTGCTTCCCCATACTTCGTTGGCTGGCTAGGCTACGTAAAAACCGCCGACGTATTTGAGGAGAATACGGAGGAAGAATTGGTATTCGCCACCTTGTCTTGCGTTAGATCCTCTCCCAAATTTACAGCTGCACAATACAGGTGACTAACTCGTTAGTATAAAGTTAGTTGAGTAAACGTATTGCGGCGGTAATTATCTACGAAACATTAGTAGAAGACGTATGCTACTGAACGCTATACAGTTTAGTTCTGGGGGAGCCTGTGTTCTGAGTTATGATGAATCCTCGCACTGGCTGTATGCTAAGTGGAGCGGTCTAATTGGTCACACTGAGGCGTTGCAGGGAGCCATTGGGTACTTGGACAAAGTACCGAATCATCGCAGTGCTTTTCTACTCAATAACAATCTAGCCCTACAAGGCCCTTGGTTCAACTCTGTAGAGTGGCTTGAACGCACATGGCTACCACAGGCTCAGAAACTGGGTTTGCGCTATATCGCGCACGTTGTGCAAGCTAATAGTGGGTATGATATTCTCACCCTTACGAGCTCTACGCATATGAATGGTTTTCTTGAATTGCAACTCTTCCATGATGTAACGGAAGCTCAAGATTGGCTACGCAGTTGTCAGCAATTGGCTGCAGCGCCAAACAGGGCTTCCACCTCCACCCACCGGCAGAATAAATAACAGCCAAGGGGTAGGCGGCACCCTACTGAAGACAGTAGCGGTATAACCGTCGCCTGTTTGATGCGGGAATAGCTGTAGACTGTATTGGGGTGAATGGCTCTGTATTTCCGAGCATCCTTACCTAACGGTATTGCAAGACTCAATAACCCAAACAGCGTATGCCGGGCTGCGCGCTGTTGGTTTGTCCGAAGGCATCGTTTCTGCCTGATCTACCTTATTCCTACTGGTTATGCTACCACGCGTTTCCTCCTTGATTCCGCCCTGTGAGCCGGCCCGGCTACAGGCATTGCAGCCTTATAGAAGCTTGAGAGTGGCTCCGGATGCGGTTTTTAGTGCGTTAGCCGATTTAGTTTCTCGTCTCTTCGATGTGCCACTGGTCTTACTCACCCTTGTAGACGAAGAGCACACCAGCATCAAAGCGAGCTATGGCGTAACGCAGCACACGATTCCGCGGCAGCAGAGTTTGTGCGCGCTAACCATTCTACAGGATGCCATCCTCATTGTGGAAGACTTAGACCAGGAGCCCGCTACATTACTGGATTTTGCGTTTGTCCGTTCCCTGCATATGCGTTTCTACGCAGGATACCCCTTACCAACCTCTACTGGCTATAATATTGGCGCGCTTTGTCTGCTAGACTCTCACCCTCGGACTCTCAGTTCGCCGGAGCAACACCGTCTGCAACTGCTGGCCCGTCTGACCAGCCAACTTCTGGAACTGCGGCTTCACCTGCAACAGCGTCAACCGGTGCCTTCGCCGGACTGGACTTCTCTTTACGATGGCCTTTATACAGCCCTGCTTCAATTAGACGAGTCAGACGCACAACTGCGCCACGTCCATACTGCTGGCTGGGCCGCGTCGCTTTATCAGCATAAGATTCAGCAGCGAGCAGATACCATCGTATACACTCTACAACGACAAATTACGGCCTTACAGGCTAGATTACTATCGTAGCTTATCTGCTAAGTGGTGTAGTCAAATATCCACATCCACTTGCCTACGAGGTGATACACATAAGCCAATGAGCTAAGCAGGAAAGTATCGAGCAGCGCAAGGCGAAACGAGCTAGGCTGCCTTCCTAAATTCAGTGCAGGATAAAATGCTTGTTCTCTCACTCACTTGGGCGAGGTGGTCTAGAGATGACGGACAGAAGAAAGACGTATATTTCTTCTGTGATGGCAGCACAAACCAGCGGGGCATCGCCCGACAAACAGCGTACATACGATGCAGCATTCAAGACTGAGGACCTGCGCTTGGCTTCCGAGAGCCGCAGCACGCAGGCCGTGGCCCGGCAGTTGGGCATTAGCCCCAAACTGCTCTACTGTTGGTAGCAGCAGCTCGTAGCCGAGGTAGGCAGCGAAGAAGTGGCCCGTGACCCGGAGGTGCGAGCCCTGCGCGCCCGCCTCAAGTGGGCCGAGTAGGAACTCGACAGTTTAAAAAAGCTTTGGCCAGTTGCCTGCTGTAGGCGCAGGCTCAGCCAGCTGACCCGGTGAGCGCCTACCGCCACATCGCCCAACGGGCCGCTTACGTGCCCATCCGCCAGCTTTGCCAAGTGCTGCGCGTGGCCCCGGCTGCCTACTACGGCTGGCAGCGCCGTCGGCAGCTGCTGGCTTGAAAAATATCTGTGCGCGAGGCGTTTGCCGACCACAGCCAGCACTACGGTACGCGCCGACTGCGCGTGGAAGTGCAAGCGCAGGGCCATCTGGGGTAGGTCGCTGGCACATCCGTCGCGTGCTCAAGGCCCGTGGTTTGCGCGCTCAGCAGCCCCGTTCGTTAGCGGCGGCCCGCACCACCGATTCCAACGGCCGTACGGGCCGCGCCCAACCGCTTGCTGGGTCAACCGGCGCCTACGGCCCCCAACCGGGTGTGGGTAGGCGATATCACCTACTTGCCCCAGCAGGGCGGCAGCTGGCTGTACCTGGTCGTGTGGCTCGACCGTTGCTCGCGCAAAATCGTGGGCTGGGATGTACGCGAGACCATGCCCGAAGACCTGGTCAGCGAAGCCCTACGCCGCGCCCTGGCCGTGCGCCGCCCACCGGCCGGGCTCGTCGTCCACTCCGATCAGGGTATCCAGTACTCGGCCACCCGCTTCAAAGACCTAGTCGCCCAACACGGCACCCAGCAAAGCATGAGCCGGTGCGGTAACTGCTACGACAACGCCCACGCTGAATCGTTATGGAGTCGATTTAAAGCCGAACTGTTCGACGGCGGCAGCTTCCCCAGCTTGGCTTTGGCCAAGCTGGGGAAGCTGCCGCCGTATTGCTTACTACAATGCCGAGCGCCGACATTCTGCCCTCGGCTACTTAGCTCCTAATCATTTCGAAACCCAACTCAAAACAACGTCCCAATTATATCCGGCTTAGGTAGACCACCTCAAAGTGAGGTGGTCTAGTTAGGCTGGACACTTTAGGGCACTAAGTGGAAGAAGCTGTTGGTGAGTGTGATAGGGTGTCTGGTAGTCGATACTGGAGTGCAGGCGTTCGTGATTGCAGTACGGCGACGCTGCGCTGTGCATCCGCTAGGTCGGCAAAAACGGGCCGTTCGCGCAATTCTAGGACCTCGGTTTTGAGGCGTGACCACAGACTTTCGGCCTGCGCATTATCGTAGCAGTCGCCGCGGTGGCTCTGCGAGCGTACGGCGTGGCGGTCGCAGAGCAACTGCCGAGCCCAGCTCATCTGAGGTGGTCGGGTAAATTTGGACAGAATAAGGTCTACTCTTTCGAATGTGGCTGTTGCAGAACGGCCATCCTATTTGCTGTGCTGTCCGTAGCAAGAGGATGCAAGGCAAGAAGCACTTCACCGATAAAGTTGTGACCCGCTTTCGGCTCTCCGAACGGGTCCCGGCGCATACTTTCTATCGCCAACTAGCAGAACTGGTGGACTGGACCTTTCTCTACGAAGAGACGCAATTCCTCTACAGCCATACCGGACAGCCTTCCCCGACCCGGTCGTGTTTTTCAAGCTGGTGCTGGTGGGCCGCCTGATGGAGCATTGTGCCTTACGGCTCGATATTCTCTACTTCTTAGGCTACGAAGTAGATGAGGAGTTGCCTTGAGGGCCTCGGGAGTAGTATGTGCGAATTAAGTACCTGTAACAGTAGTATAGTATAATAGCGAAGCAGCATATTGCTTTTTATTTCCCTGTTCATTATTTTTGATTGTTCACTATTTATGAACGATTAAAAATAATGAACGTATTCCAGAAAGAACAGTTGCTGCTACAGGCTTGCCGTGCATTCGAAAGCTGCACGAAGCTGAACGCACACCTAGTTGCTTTTGCGGAGCAGGCAACGCAACTAGTGCCTCACGGCAGTTACCAAGCTGATGGATGTTTAAGTATCGGTCCGCAGGGACATCTGTTCTTAGTCGAAGCGAAGCCTCATCTCAGACCAGACACTGTGGGGCAGCTCCGTACCATTAATAATAAGGCCGACGAACCGGTAGTGTTAGTGGTACCTTACGTAAGTGACCGACAGGGCGAAAAGTTGCAGCAGCATGGCATACAATATCTTGACACAGCTGGAAACGCCTATTTGCACGCAGCTGAAAGAAGTTTTTTTGTACTGGTAAAAGGGCAGCGACAACCGCTAGCGGAACAACCAACTCAGCACCGAGCATTCCAGCCAGCAGGGGTACAGCTACTTTACCACTTGCTAAGTAAGCCGGCACTGCTGCAAGCTAGCTACCGGGCAATGGCCGAGCAGGCGCAGGTTGCGTTGGGTTCGGTAAGCATTCTACTGCGAAGCTTACAACAGCTGGGCCTATTGCGTGACGAGTCGGGCAAGCGCCGGTGGACGGAGCCCGCACAGGTGTTACGTCGTTGGGTAGATGCTTACTGTGAAGTGGTGCGCCCAAAGCTGGCGGCACAGCGCTACCGCTGGCTCGACTCTGGCATGGCTCGGCAGGGTTGGCAGCACCTAGAGCTAGGCCCTGACATGGCTTGGGGAGGTGAACCCGCCGCGCATTTGCTGCTAGAAGGCTATCTGCTACCCGAATATTTCACCCTTTATACAACTGCTGCACGGGGTGAAGTAATGCGCCGGCTGCGGCTAGTGCCTGATGCTAATGGCAAAGTAGAAGTGCTGCGTCCGATGGATACCACGTTAGGAGCAGAAAAGCCTCAACCGCACGCCGTCCATCCGCTACTGGCTTACGCCGATTTAATTAGAACTACCGACCCGCGCAATCGGGAAGTGGCCCAACTCCTACATGAGCAGTATTTATCCTATCTCACCTGAGCGCTTAAAGCCAGCCGGCATGAGCGAGACCATGGAAGCCTTACAACGCGGGTTTGACCACTTCGGCATCGATTTTTACATTGTGGGCGCGGTGGCTCGCGACATTTGGCTGACTCAGATATACGATGAGCCGGACCGGCGCACGACCAAAGACCTAGACTTAGCAGTGTTCATCAACGATACGAACGAGTACGAAGCCCTACAAACGTGGTTGGTCGAGCACGAAGGCTTTGTGCGAGCTTCGAGTAGTGCATTCTGCTTGCTCTACTCTTCGCCCGTCGGCAGCGTGACAGTCGATCTGATGCCCTTCGGTGCTATTGCCGACGAATTCGGCAACGTATATTTTTCAGGACAGGGCAAGGAGCACATTTCAACGGTAGGTTTTGCGGAGGTGCTAGCCGACGCAGCAACTGTAACTACGCCCACGGGCGAGCAGTGGCGGGTGGTGACGCTACCCGGCATCGTAGTGCTGAAGCTGGTAGCTTGGCAAGACCGCCCAGAAATGCGTGGAAAAGATGCAGTTGATGTATGGAATCTACTGGCCGTATATTTTGATCTGATATACAACGAGATATACACGTTACATTCCGACCTATTTGACGAGGACGATACGGATATCACCAACCTAAAGCTGGTGGTAGGCGCACGGGTTCTGGGCCGTCAAGTGCAACAGTTGCTGACTGGCCACCCAGTACAGCTGCGTCTGCTGATGCTGTTAACCGATCAGCTCGCTCTAAGAGAGCAAAGTCCCCTAGCTCAGGTCATGAGTCGCCAAGGACCTGAACTAGCTACTTGCCTAGCTACACTGGCTGCCCTACGCGCTGGACTGGAAGACACTTGGAGAGCATCAGAAAGTATGGGGCAAGTATAATACTCTCGCGCTTTACGATTAAGGACACAGCCTGTCTAGTCGGTCTTATAAAACGGACGTGGCTGTTGCAGAAGTCCATATTTCGGGTCTGGAACGCGTTGGCCGCGAGCTTTGACAAGAAGAAATGCTGTTTTTGGCTCTTTTCCGAGCAGCACCTCCAGATAAACTTACGATTGGAGTACTCTTCGAAGAGTTCTGCAACAGCCACGGACGTTTTCGTGCCTCTTACGCCTGCCATACCTCGTGGCCTACCATCTCTCGCTGCTCGATGCGGCTCAACTCGGTTTCTTCCGACAGCCCCTACCAGCGGCCACCCGACCCCGGCCCGGACCGAGGCCAGCCCCGCATGAGTACGCTCCTTCATCAACTCGCGCTCAATGCCGCATAGTTCAGCTTAATTTTTTGCTCAAAATAGTAACCGAGGTCATCTATACTGACATAGGGCTGTCACTGGTCCCCTGCACCTTTGTGCATCACCTGACAATAATACCTATTTCGCTCCTATATGGCTCCTCAGTCCTCTTCGCTGCACCATTCCGGTCTGGTACCCGGTTGGCTTAATCGCCGCCTCTTTCCTTTTGAGAGCCACTGGCTCCAACTGGCTGGTCACACCATTCATTACCTCGATGAGGGTCACGGCCCCACCCTGTTGCTGCTGCATGGCAACCTAACCTAGTCTTTCTTATATCGACACTTGGTGCCGAAGCTGGCCCCACATTTTCGCTGTATCGCCTTGGACTACCCTGGCTTCGGGATTAGTACTGCCGGGCCGGGGTATGGCTTCACGCCGCGCGAGCACTCGCAGGTCGTGGAGCAGGTAGTCGAGCATCTGGGTCTGTGCGACCTGCGTGTCATGGTGCAAGATTGGGGCGGTCCAATTGGATTGGGTTTTGCCGGCCGCCGCCCAGACCTGATTCACTCCCTTATCATAGGCAACACCTTTGCCTGGCCCGCTCAAGTCGGTATGGTAGCCTTCTCTAAACTCTTCGGCAGTTCTCTTTTCCGCTGGCTGAACAGGTACTACAACCTAATAGCCCGGCTGCTCATCCCAGCCGGCATGAATCGCCAGCTTAACGAGGCGGAATTAGCCGCTTATCTGGGGCCTTTCGCCACACCGGCTTCCCGCCTGCCCACATGGATACTGCCCAAAGAGATTACGCATAGCCACGCGTATTTGGCGGAGGTAGAAGCTGGGCTGGCGAAGCTACGGGAAAAGCCGGCCCTACTTATTTGGGGCGAGGCAGATGGGGCATTTCGGGAGCCAGACCGCCGCCGGCTACAACAGCATTTGCCCGCGCACCAGGTATTGCTGCTGCCACAGGTCAAACACTTTATTCAGGAAAACGCTCCGCAAGAAATCAGCACGGCGATTCTGGCTCACGAGCGGAGGACGGCAATTCCAGTGGCGTAAGCGAGTCGTCGCTTGCCTTTTTCTTTATGCAGGTAAACCGTTACTTATCCTATGAATAAGGAAAAAGTGCCTTAATCTGCCCACAGAACCAGCATCAGTGGCGGCAATGGCTGCAGCTGCACCACGGCCACTTATCGGGGGTCTGGCTGGTGTATCATAAGAAAATTGCTGGTATCTCTACCCTGCGGTGGAGTGAAGCCGTAGATAAGGCGCTATGCTTCGGCTGGATAGACAGCCAAGCGAAGCCCATGGATGAGCCTACTTATCGGCAATACTCTAGTCCACGCAAAGCCACCAGCGGTTGGTCTAAGGTCAACAAGGAGAAAAATTTAGCGCCTGTTGGCGGCGGGACAGATGATCCTGACGGACTGGCCCGGGTAGCAGCAGCGCAACAAAATGGCTCCTGGGCGCTGCTGGATGAGGTGGAGATGCTGCACCTACCGGCCAACCTCGCTCAGGCTTTCGCCCACCAACCCGCCGCACAGGCGGCCTTCCTACACTTGGGTCATACAGCTAGGCGTGCGCTCCTGCTGGGACTGGTGCTAGCCAAACGACCGGCTACTCCGCCAGCAGCGCCTGGCGGCCATCCTAACCGCTTGTGCCCCGTAACTTACACTTTTTGCTGCATGCATTCCGGCACGTATGCTACCAAGGGCTGGCTAGGAACACGGCCTTACTAAAATCCTCGCTACGCGTTGGGGGCCACGTCGGGGTTCCCGGAAAAGATGCGTAGAAAGACCTCCTGGTTGTTGTCGGCGTGCATGAGGTCCAACAGCTCCCGCGTGTCCGCTTCGACGCCCACCATGCGCTGGCGCATCTTCTCCTCATATGCGGCAATGGCTTGTCCAGTCGTTTCCAAGTGTGTACTGCCCAGCGCCTCGGCCAAGTCCAGAGCATCGACCATCGCCTGGTTAACCCCTTCCCCGTTGGGTGGCATTTGGTGTGCTGCGTCGCCGAGCAGGGTGAGATTGGGCTGCGATGGCCAGGGCTGGTCTAGCGGAAAGTAATAGCTCGGACGGGGCACCACGGTCAGGACCTCGTTGGCAAATACTTCCTGCCAGGTGGGGCTCCACGTGCTGAATTCGTGCGTAAACCACGCGGCGACCGCGGCCCGGTCGGTGCAGGTGATGCCCGAGGTGGCCAACCAGTTTTCGGGCTTTTTCACCCAGATCCAAAAGTTAAGCGTGCCATCGCCCTTGGTCATGAAGCTGATGGTTTGGCCATTTTCCAGTGCCGTAAGACTACCTCCCTGCAGCAGCTGCCATAGCGCGGGTACCCGCTGCGCCGCGTCGGGAAGGGAGCCTTCCAACAGGACAAAGCCGGAATAAACCGGCCGCACTTCGGTAGCGTAGGCGCGCACCTTGGAATTGGCTCCATCGGCCGCCACCACCACGTCGGCGTAGGCGTGGGTTCCGTTTTCAAAGTAGAGGTCCCAGCCCGCACCGGCTGGCTGCATCGCCTTGAAGTGAGCATCCCACATCATGGTTCCCTCCTGCAAGGAGGCTAGGAGCAGATCTCGGAGCGGCCCCCGGTCAATTTCCGGGCGGAAGCCCTCGTCCCCGAAATCCTGGGCGACCTTGTCAGTATGTTGATCGAGCAGGACTTCCAGCTGGCCGTTGACAACGACCATGGCGTCCGCGCCCGGGCGGTAGGTCTGCTTGAATTCCTCTAGTAAGCCCGCTGCAGTCAAGGCTTTTAGCCCCGAGTCGTGGTGCAGGTCCAGGGCCGAGCCCTGCAGCCGGACATGCGGCGAGGCATCGCGTTCGTAGACCTGCACGCTCACGCCCTGCTGCTGCAACAGCCGGGCCAAGGTCAGGCCGCCCGGCCCCCCGCCTACAATGACCACTTTCTTATTGTGTAAAAGCATCGAAGCTGCATTAAAAATCAACGTTGGTGTTGACCATGCAAAAGTGGGCTTACTTTCAGGGGTGAAATAGCCCGTATTGCTCTAAAAATAGTCGCGAATGAAAATAGCTGTGACGGATACCGGCGCTGGTATTGTCTTGCAATTAGCCCAAGCCCTCGGGGCCACCGTGCGGGGGCGTTTCGTCGATATTCCAGCCAGCAAGGGCGGCGGGTACATTACCGGCTTTGCCTGGGGCAGCGAGTTGCGTATGATGGTGCGACACTACTACCTGCACGAGGCGGTGCTGGTGGAAACCACCGACCTGGCCGAACGGCCGGAGGAGGTGGTGTTTCTGCTGCGGGGTATTTTCCCCCCGGTCGCCCAGCCGGCACCCTCTGTACTGCCGGAACCCGCCAGCGTGCTGATCTGCCAGCACGCGGCCTCTTCGGTTATCGATATGCCGGCTAACATGCTGTTTAACAGTGTGACCATTGCCGTTTCCCGGCCCTACCTGCGGCACCTGTTCGGGGAACTGGACCACCCGCTGGTGGCCAGCCTGCTGGCCACCAGCGCCACCTTCGCCGTTGAAACGGGTACTTCCCCCGCCATCCTCCACACCGCCAGCGACCTGCTGCTGCTGGCGGTGCCGGAGATGCTGGCCAGCCCCTACTGCAAGCTCAAGTGCGAAGAACTGCTCTGTCATACGGTGGCCTTGTTGCTGCAGCGCGAGGCCATTGCGCCGGGCAAAATGCACTTGGCCGACCTCCAGGCGATTTATGCCATCAAACGGCGTTTGCAGTCGTCTTTGGGGGAAGCCCCCCACATTGCAGCCCTCGCCAAAGAGGCTAGCATGAGCGAGCCGAAGCTGCGAAAGCTGTTCCGGCAGACCTTTGGCAAAAGCGTGTTTGACTATTATCAGACGCTACGCATGCAGGAAGCCGCCCGCCTACTGAGAGAGCAACGCCTGACGGTTTCGGAGGTGGGCTACCAGTTGGGGTTTACCAACATGAGCCATTTTTCGCGGGTATTTGAGCAGTATATCGGCCTGAAGCCGAAGAAGTATTCGGCACTATAAACGGGAGGACAGCACGGGGTAGAGGGGATGTTTGCTTCCAAAAAAGAGCGTAAAAGATATCACTCAATGTGTAGCATACTTTTTCGCCCCGTTGTGACCAAAACCCCGGAAATGAGGCTTATACATGCGTTCGGTAGACTCTCGAATTCCTTAGCGTGGTTTTTTGTTCTAGCTCTAGTACGCCCCCTAGAACATCTAATGTATGTCAAATAGTATTTGTTTTTCTTAAGGCAGCTATATTTGTAAGCAAAACCAACTTTCTCTGTAAAATATGCAAGTAAATATTCGAAATAGATTTATCAATATCTTACAGATTGGATTATTTTTTATACTCCTAGTCGGCTTTCTGCTCAGATTCCTACAGCTAGAAAACTATCCATTATCTGCACATCATGATGAGCTTTCTAATATATATGATGGTTATTCCATTGCAGAGACTGGAGCCGACCGGTGGGGTCAGAAATACCCGCTAATTCTGAGAGGATTTGGGACGTTAGACTATCGTCCTCCCATGTACGCTTGGTTGAGTGCTATAACTATTAGTCTTTTCGGATTTTCGGTTGCTTCTGGTAGATTAGTATCAGTCATATTAGGCTGTTTTTCTCTAATTATACTTTACTTAGTTGCCAAAAAAATGGGAGGAAAATTGTTTGCTTTTTTTGCTTTACTTCTCATTGTGCTTTCTCCATGGCATATATTGTTTTCTCGAATAGCGTCAGAAGGAACTCTGTTACCTTCATTCTTTTTAATTAGTACATGCTATCTATGGCAAAGAGTTAAAGAGAAAGATTATAATATTAAAAGCTTGCTCCTGTTAGGAGTATGCATAGGCCTTGGAACTAGCACGTACCAATCTAGTAAACTTATTTTTTTCTTATTTACACTTCTTGTCTTCTATGATTTATTTCGGCATGCTAATAAAGCCTTGGAGAAGGGTGTAGCTTTTGCAATTAGCTGTTTAGTCGGCGCTAGTCCTCAGATTATTGCTGCACTCACCATGCCGAAGCAGTTCTTTTCTAGGGCTGAAGGAAGTATGATGAAGTTCTCCTTCTCTTTTGATTACATAAATAGTATATTCAAAAATATACTTTCTAATATATCACCTAACTTTCTATTTTTTGAGTTTGGTAATTATAATTATTTTACTGTAGATAGGTTGCTAATGCTCGAGTTTGTCTTCTTTTATATAGGCTTGTTTTTTATTTACAAAATCATAGATAAAAAACAAGTGATAAGCCCTATGTATTTCTATAGTATATTAATTATAGCTATAATACCTAGTGCTTTAACGCAAGAAAATCCGAACGCGCTACGTGCTTCCTGTTTAATTGTACTGGCACCATTAATAACAGCAGCAGGCATAGTTTTCATTTATAACTACATCAATACACCAGTGCTTAAGAGTGCGTATTTGATTTTTCTTACTACCCTAATTACTTTAAATAGCTATTATTTTATTAATAAATATATTTCTTCTGAAGAACTAAGAAATGTTGGAATGCGGCATACCTTTGTAGAGGCATGCAAGAAAGTTAATATTTATCAGAATAAATATAATAAAATATTTATTCAAGAAGATAACGGCGATGGACAGGATTATATTTTTGTAGCTACTTATTGCTCGATAAAGCCAGAATATTTTCAAATATCCGATAAAGAAATAAATAAATACGGATGGGATAACTTCAAAAAACTTGGTAAATTTTATTTTTTAAGCGCTTCAGAGATTGATAACAAATTAAATAGCGAATCATCTAGAGTTTTGATGGTGCTAGGCGCAAGAAATAATAAGTATAAAATTATTGATAGTGTAGAAGTGGCTAATGAAAAAATGTTTTTGTATGAAAATAGCCTGAAGGCATTATAATTTGGCAGCAACCGTTATGGAGCGACTTGGTAAGTGCGGCGATAAGGCCTTGTATTAGCAACCGGAGCGATACACATACAGCAATGGATTGGTTGAAAGGCTGGTATCGAAGTCGCACTTGGCCCGTGTATTAGACACAATAAACAATTAAAGAGGCGCGAAAACTTCTTTGATTGTTGCATAGGTACGCTGCTCGTAGAAGGTAGACGCAAGGTCAGAAACGCTTTACCAATAAGGTCAGCCCGCACTTTCACTCATCCAAGTGCGGGCCTGAGCATAACGTAGTCGAATCCCTACTTCAAGAGATTTAGCGCTTCAGTAAACCATACTTCAGAATACAGTAGATGGCCCGGACCCCATCGCGCCAGCCAATCTTCTTGCCTTCGGCGTACGTGCGACCATAGTAGCTAATGCCGACTTCATAAATACGCACCCCAGGCACCCGCGCTACTTTGGCCGTCACTTCCGGTTCGAATCCAAAGCGCTTTTCTTCCAGCTGTAGACCCTGAATGATGTCGCGCCGGAACAGCTTGTAGCATGTTTCCATATCGGTCAGATTCAGGTCCGCACATATGTTCGACAAGAACGTGAGGAGGTTGTTGCCGATGCTATGCCAGAAGAACAGAATGCGGTGTGGATTACCTCCCATAAAGCGCGATCCATACACTACATCAGCAAAACCTCGTAGCACTGGTGTGAGCAGCAGATTGTACTCCTGCGGATCGTACTCCAGGTCGGCATCCTGAATAATAACATAATCGCCGGTTGCTTCGCGGATGCCAGTGTGCAGGGCCGCGCCCTTCCCTTGGTTAGCTTGGTGCTTGAACAGGCGCAATTCCATAGCAGGGTATTGGTGTGCATATGCCTCGACCCGCGCCGCAGACTGATCGGTCGAACAATCATCCACGACAATAATCTCCTTGCGGATGCCTTGGATCAAGTCCACCTCGCGCAGTACATCTAAGATAAGGTGGATAGAGCGGTGCTCATTATACATCGGCACCACGATGGAGAGGGTCTTAAATTCTACCAAAGCAGAGAAAGGGATACGGTTTGCATCAAAGTAAAGGATAATATTGCCCATCTTCGCTCTTCCCATTTAGAGAACCTGCGTCAGCGTTTGCACTCCAAGTTACTTATCCGCCTACTGTGTTGTACTGCATTAGCGGAGATTTTCCTACAGGGTAGAGTCAGGGGGCTAGTTGAATGAGAGAAAATTGGGATGTAATTACAACTCCTGTAAAAAGATACTTTAGTGACCAGATCACGTACGCTATATCTTATGTCGCAACGTTGCTTTGCACTCTGAATCTCTTTATAAGGCAGAGTTAAACTTTTAAACGCAACAGTCATGAGTGTAGCTCTACGTTCTTGTTTTTTGCTTTTTGCAGTTTTTACTTTTTGCAGTTGTGCCTCTGACAAGAAAGACAATCCCAGTGAGCCTAGACCCAAACCAAAGATTCTGGTCTTTTATAAGACGGCTGGCTTCTTTCATTCTTCGATTCCGGTAGCTATTACAGCCTTGCAAAAGCTAGGTGCCGAAAATAACATACACGTCGATACGACTAAGGTAGGGGCAAGCTTTAACCAACTCAATCTAGCGCAATACAAGGCGGTAATATTTTTAAGCACCACCGGAGATGTACTGAACGATGCGCAACAACAGGCGTTCGAACACTACATAAAAGACGGGAATGGCTTTGTTGGTATCCATGCGGCTACCGACACAGAATATGACTGGCCATGGTATAACGGATTAGTAGGCGCTTATTTCAACGGACACCCTGCTATTCAGCTCGCTACCCTGCACGTATCAGACAAAAATCATGAAGCAACTGCTTTTCTTCCCGATACCTGGCAACGGACGGATGAATGGTATAATTTTAAAGATCTAAATCCTGACATTCGGGTACTAGCAACGCTGGATGAACAAAGCTACTCTGGTGGCATTCATGGAGATACTCATCCAATCACCTGGTATCATACATATCAAGGCGGGCGGTCATTTTATACAGCTGGTGGTCATACAGACGAAAGCTATCAGGAACCACTGTTTTTACAGCATCTCTTGGGCGGTATACGCTATGCTATGGGGGATTCCCAAAGAGAGACTCATCCAGACCCAAAGCCAACGTATTTATGGACGAATTTGCTAGATCAGCATCTAACCCACTGGAACAAGTTCATTGGAGTGCCACATTACAGCGTTAATCTGCCCGGTTACCCCAAAGGCGATGGCGTAACAGGTACACCAATTGGCCTGAACCAGGACCCTTTAAATGTATTTCAGGTAATCTCAGAAAATGGCCTCCCGGTGCTGCATATTTCTGGAGAAATTTACGGTGGGTTAAGCACTAAACAGGAATTCAGCAATTATCATTTTAAAGCAGAATTCAAATGGGGTACTCGCAAGTACGAACCTCGCTTGAACGACAAACGGGACAGTGGCATTTTATACCATGCGAAAGGTAATCAGGGCGCCTTTTGGAACGTGTGGATGCTGTCGCATGAACTACAGATTCAGGAAGCCGATATAGGAGATTATTTCGGGTTGGGGCCTAGCATGACTATAAATGCCATTTTTAAAAATATAGAAGGGGAGAGTGGTTGGATTTATGAGCCAACGGCTCCGTCAAAATTGTTCGGTCTGAATCAGCCAAATGGCGGCCGCTGCCGTCGAAGACAAAATAGAGAAAAACCATTAGGGCAATGGAACACCATTGAACTAATCTGTTTAGGTCAAAAAAGCATTCATGTTGTGAACGGGGAGGTTGTAATGGTGTTAGAAGACTCCCGAGAATGGAAGCTAGATGGCTCTTGGAGCCCGCTTGTAGATGGCAAAATTCAACTCCAGTCTGAAGCAGCAGAAGCTTACTATCGCAATATATGGATCAGGCCAATTACAGAGATTCCTTTGGAATTCCGCTAAAGTAGAGCTTGTCAAAAGGGCTTAGCTGTAAACGACAAGCTCATACATACGTCCAGAAAGAGGAACGGGAAGGAAGTAGCTTTATTGAGCACGCACTGCCTCCAAACATGGATAGCCAAGATGAGGTGGTCGAGTAAATCTGGACAGAATAGGTTTTACTCTTTCGAACGCCATGAAAGTCAGCCCCCCACCCGCCAAGTGTCGGCGCTATGACGTCGCCTTCCGCGCCGAAGCGTTGCGCCTAGCCAGCGAAAGCCGCTCGACCCAGGCGGCCCCCGTGCGCTCAACATGAGCCCCAAGTTGCTCTACAAGTGGCAAAAAGAGGCGCTCACGCCAGTCGCAGCAGCCCGCGGAGCGGAGTTAAATCTGGACACGGCAGCTGAATTGCGTCAGCTGCGGGTCTTGGCTCGGCGGCAGGTGCAGGAGCTGGACATTTTAAAAAAAGCCATTGCCAGTTGCTTGTTATGAGCGCAGGCTCTCACAGACACCGGAACAACGAGCCGCTATCGTTTCATTGAGGCGCAACGAGAACAGTACGCCGTGCGGCGGCTCTGCCAGCTGGTGCAGGTGCCGGCCAGTGGCTACTACGCGTGGCAGCAGGCAGCAACCAAGCCGGAACCGGCGTGAAAAACGGCGCTGGTGAAGTCGTTTGGGGTGCATAAGCGCTGTTATAGCACGCGCCGCCTGCAGGTAGCGCTGCGCAACAAGGGACACCGGGTGGGGCGTCAGCACCTATGGGCCGCCGGGGCCTGCACGCGCTCCAGCCGAAAGCCTTTACGCAGCGCACCACCGATTCAACCCACGGGCTGCGCTGCGCGCCCAACCGACTGCTCGATCAGCCCAAGCCGACGCAAGCCAACCGGGTCTGGGTCAGTGACATCACGTATTTGCCGCTGGCCAATGGCGACTGGGCCTACCGGTGCGCCTTTCAGGACATGGCCAGCAAGCAGGTGCTGGGCTGGCACGTGATGGCCACGATGCCCGAGGAACTGTGTACGCTTCCCTCTTCGATAAGCCAGTGGTAGGCAGAGGTTAAGCGGCTTGTTTAAATTCGAGTGGGGTCATAAAATTCAAGGCCTGGTGGGGCCGTTGGGTGTTATAGTCGTGCCGCCACTCGTCCACCAGCTGGCGCACGTGGGCCAGCGAGCGGAACAGGTGGGCGTCGAGCAGTTCGCGGCGGAACGAGCCGTTGAAGCGTTCGATGTAGGCATTCTGCGTCGGCTTACCGGGCTGAATCCAGTGCAGGGAAATGCCCTGCTGCTCACACCACTCACTCAGCTTGGCGCTGATAAATTCAGGGCCGTTGTCGGTGCGCAGCTGCAGGGGGCGACCATAGCACTCGACTAAGCGCGTGAGTACCTGCACGACGCGACTAGCAGGCAAAGAGAAGTCGATTTCCACGCCCAGCAGTTCGCGGTTGTAGTCGTCGAGCACGTTGAGCGTGCGGAACCGGCGGCCGTCGGTCAACACGTCGCTCGTAAAGTCGAGTGACCAGCACTCGTTGGCGGCCTCGGGCACCACTAGGGGCTGCTTGATGCGGGCGGGCACACGCTTTTTCAGGCGCCGAGGCAGGTTAAGGGCCAGGGCCCGATAGATGCGTAACGTGCGTTTATGGTTGATTAGCAGTCCATTTTTGCGCAAGCGGTGGTGCAGTTTCCAGACCCCCCAGCCCGGATGCCGCCCACTTAACGCCCGCAGGGCCTGCTGCACGGGCGCATCGTTTCGCCCCTGCGCCACGGGATGATAGCTGCCGCGCGCCAGCCCCACCAGGGCACACGCCCGGCGCTGGCTCCAGCCCTTCCTTACTAAGCCCTGCGCTGCCTGGCGCCGCGCCGCAGGGCTACTTACTTTTTTCGCAGGATCTCCTTAATGGCCTGATTCTCTAGGCTTAGGTCGGCGAACATCTGCTTGAGCTTACGATTCTCCTCTTCCAGGTGCTTGAGCCGGGTGAGCTCGGCGACGCTGGCCCCGGCGTATTTGCTTTTCCAGGCATAAAACGTGGCCTCGCTCAAGCCATGCTCGCGCGCAATCTGGGCCACCGTCTGCCCACTGGCTTGCTGTTGAAGAATGGCCACAATCTGGGCCTCGCTGAATCGTCCTTTTTTCATTTCTCAGTCGTCAGGTAGGGAAAGTTACATCTTTCTCTACTCACAACTGGCGCTCGGTTTGGGGAAGCGTACAACTGATTAACACGGCTTTGCAGCGGGCTTTTTGGGCGCAGCCACCCACGCCCGGCTTGCTCGTCCACTCGGACCGGGGCGGGCAGTGTTGCGGCAATGCCTACCGTAAACTGCTGCACGACCATCACGTCCTGCGCTCGCAGAGTCGCCGCGGCGACTGCTACGATAACGCCCAAGCTGAAAGTCTGTGGTCGCGCCTCAAAACGGAGGTACTCGAAGTCCGCGAGCGGCCCGTTTTTGCCGACCTAGCCGACGCCCAACGCAGCGTGGCTGAGTATTTTGACTACTACAATCACGAGCGCCTGCACTCCAGTATTGGCTACCAGACGCCGTATCACACTCATCAACAGTTGCTTCCACTTAGCACCCTAAACTGTCCAGCGTAATCGGACCACCTCAATCCTGCATGCAGGATAGCTCCCTTATATAGCCTTGTTGATAAGATCTTACAGTTTGTTGTCACGAATTTTGTCCTTTGCCCTTTTACCGCGGCTCATGTTGCTTTGTGCCATCTTCTCATCTTGCTTTTTACCGCCATTCTGGGCGTGGGCAAGCGGTGTGGCCAGCACGAGTGTGAGGACGAGTAGGACCGAAGAAGCGGAAACGAGGAACGTACGCATGTGAGAGGGGTGAAAAAGTGAGCAATAAAGTAGTTTCCAGCAGACAGACGCCCCACTTAATAGGAACTTACATCTTACTTAAAAAACCTCTATTCCTGCTGGAGCCCCGCCTCGTGCGTGTCGATGAGCTGCTGCAAGCGGGCGCGCAAGCTGACCGGTAATGGCAGGTCGGCTGGCACAACGGCCTCGGCTGCCGCTTTGGCCTGACGAGCCAGGAAGGAGCTTTGAAACGCATAGCGCCGGCAGTAGGGACAAAGGCGCAGGTGCGCCCAGAGCTGAGCATTGGTTTTGGCTGGCAGTGGTGCGTCGGCGCGGCGTTCCAGGAGCAGGGTGGCTTGCTGGCAGTTGAAGAGGGGCGAGGGAATGCTCATGATGCGGGGGGGGACTGAAACCAGTTCTTTTCGAGGCAGCGGCGCAGCTGCAACTTGGCCCGGTGCACGATGACCCAGTAGTTTGACGGCGAGAGGCCGAGTTCCTGACAAATAGCCTCGGCCGGCAGTTCCTCTACGAAGCGCAGCACAAATACGGCCAGGTGCTGCGGCGAAAGCCGCTCCTGGCAGCTTTTTAGGATATGTTGAAATTCAGCCTGTTCTACCAGCACATCCCCCCGACCTTCGTCGCCTACCCCGTCCCAGGGGGCCGGGTATTCCTCCTCGCGCCAATGCCCGTCGGCCGGCCGAAAAAATTCGGCTTCCGGCAGCTGCTCGGGCGTGAGGGTGAGCGGGACGAAGGGCGAGCGGGCCTGCCGCCGGTAGTGGTCAATAATTTTGCGCTTCAGGATGACAAACAACCACGTGCGCTCCGAGGCCTGCCCGCGAAAAGACGCCTGGGCTTCTAGGGCGCTGACGAATGTGTCTTGCACCAGTTCCTCGGCCATACCTGCCTCCGCCACGCGGCCCAGTGCGTAGCGGTACAGCTCGTCGCCGAAGCGAGCAAGCCACTGCTGAGGCTCCAAACCAATGAGCGGCGTTCGCATTGCGCTAAAAGTCAAGTAAGTAAGGAGTATAGTACGAATAAAGTAAAAGCCAGCGTAGCCTATGTAAGTCGACGGCCTGCCTACCGGACAACTCTTACAGGCGAGGTAAAAGAGGCCGGTGGCTCGCTTGCATCAGCAGGGCACTTCTATTGGGTATGATTCGGCTGCTCGTCGGCTTACCCTAGCCTAGACGCCTTCGGGCCTCCATCCTTACAAGGCGGGGGTGATTTTTTTACCGCCCCCGCCCTGTAAGGAGTGGCCCAACACTCCGTCTACCGGACCAGCTGCCCCTCGCATGAGAGGGTAGTGCCCTCTTGTTTCCTGTTGCGTATGAAAGTCGTTGTCGAAAAGCACCCGCTGGCTATTCGCTGGTTTCACTGGCTCAATTTTCCCATCCTCAGCCTCATGCTATGGAGTGGGCTCTGGATCTATTGGGCCAACGACGTATATCGCCTCGGCTGGGGCAGCACGACGCTGCTTCAGTTCTTCCCTACTTCCTTCTACCAAGCCTTTCACCTCGACCACAAGCTAGCCCAGGGCATGGCGTGGCACTTTGTGCTGATGTGGGCTTTCTTGCTCAACGGACTGCTCTACGTGCTCTACACGGCTATTTCCGGCGAGTGGCGCTACTTGCTGCCTACCCGGCACTCGTTTCAGGAAGCCGTTCAGGTGACGCTCCACGACCTGGGCCTGCGGAAGAACGGGCCGCCAATCCGCAAGTTCAACGGCGCCCAGCAGCTTGCCTATACCGCCGTCATCCTGATGGGCGTGGGCTCGGTACTGACAGGCCTGGCTATGTATCAACCCGTGCAGCTGGGCTGGCTTACGCAGCTGCTGGGCGGCTACGAAACGGCGCGCTTGCTGCACTTCGCGCTTACGGTGGGATACGTGCTCTTTTTTATCGTGCACATCGCGCAGGTAGTGCGGGCGGGCTGGAACAATTTCCGAGCAATGGTAGCCGGCTTCGAGCTGAAAGACGTCGACCCCGCTACTCGCAACGTACTAGCTGGCCCGACAGCCCTGCCCGCCGGCGATACCCCGAGCAAACAGCAGTAGCAAGCATCCGCTTTTCTTTTCTATTAACTACTAACTACCAGCAGGCTGCTGGCTTTTGCTATGACCAACGAAACGCCCCCCGCGCCGCCAGCCGTTAACGTCGCCGTGCCAGCTCCTGCTTCCGAAGCGGCGGCCCTACAAGCAGCTACGAAGCGCTCGAGACGCTCTTTTATCGGGCTGGGCCTAGCCGGCCTAGCGGGGCTGGCCGGCTGGCGCTACCTACTGCATACCCCTGAGGCCGACGGCCTTCCGGTGGGCTTGCGCAATGTACTGGATTTCAACGCGCAGCTCACGCAGGCCTACTCTAAACATACGCGCCTAGCCCCCGAGTTTACCAAAGGCCACGCCCGCCGCTTGCGTGCTAACGGCGACGTGGGCCTAGGTAACGAGTTCGACCCGGCTACCTGGCAGCTTACCGTGCAAGGCTACGCTGCCCCCGGCGCGCCGGCCCGCACCCAGCACGTCACCCTAGCCGACGTAAAAGCCCTGCCGCGCACCGAGATGACCACCGAGTTTAAGTGCATCGAGGGCTGGAGCGTCGTGGTGACCTGGGCCGGGGTACGGCTTACCGATTTTCTGGCCCGCTACCCCCTGGCCACGGCCTCGGGTCAGCCCATCCTAAACCCCGCGGCGCCCCCAGCCGATGTGGCCCGCTACGCTAGCTTCGTGACGCCCGACGAGGCGTACTACGTGGGCCTGGAGCAGGAAACGGTACTGCATCCTCAAACCCTACTTTGTTACGAGTTGAACGGCCAGCCGCTACCGCTGGAACACGGCGCCCCGCTGCGCCTGGTCACGCCCCTCAAGTACGGCATCAAGCACCTCAAGCGCATCGGTACCATCGCCTTCACCGATACCCGCCCCGCCGACTACTGGGCCGAGCGGGGCTACGATTGGTACGCTGGGCACTGAGCGGGCAAAGTAGTTCACTTGAATAAGTACGTAAGGAAATTCATACAATTTTCCTGCCTCTTGCCAGCTAACTGCATACTCTACGCTAAGAATTTTTATACAAAAAATCTTAGCGTAGGGTGTAAGGTAAGGGCTGGTAGGGCGTCTAGCAGGTAAGAAGTGCACTTTTCCCTCCTTTTTCACGATGACCAAGTTCCTTTATCTCGCGGGCAGTCTGCTGCTCGCCACGCCCGTTCTGGCCCAAACCACGCCCCCCCTTACGGCCTCCGCCCTGACGGTGGGGCAGACCGCGCCCGCTTTCAAAAGCCAGGATACGGCTGGGCGGCCCGTCGAACTGGCTCAACTCCTGAAAAAAGGCCCCGTGGTACTCTATTTCTACCGCGGACAGTGGTGCCCGTATTGCAACAAGCAGCTCAGCCAATTACAGGATTCGCTGCAAACCCTGACCGCGAAGGGGGCCCAAGTAGTGGTGGTAACACCCGAAATCCAAACCAACATCGACAAGACGGTAGCGAAAACCCAGCTCCGCATTCCCGTCGTCCACGACCAGGATTTTGCCATCATGAAGGCATACAAAACCGCCTTCACCGTGGATGACGCCACGGTGCAGAAATACCAAGGTTTCGGCGTGGATTTGAAAGGGGCCAATGGAGCCGATGTGGCGGTGCTGCCCGTGCCGGCCACCTACGTGATCGGCCGCGACGGCACAATCAAATTTGCCTACTTCAACCCCGACTACCGCCACCGCGCCAGCGTGAAGCAGGTAACGCAAGCACTATAACGGCCCAAGGTAATCCAGGTAAGCAGCTGATAACTGCGTAGTTGAAGTTTTGTTTCTGCTGGTCCTGCTGCCTAGCTAGTGGGTACCCCAGCGCCCACTGTCTGCCCGTACCTATGCCGCCGGCCCCACGTTCTTTTTCTGCTTACCGCTGCAAGGAAGTGGCAAGCGGCGCGTCTAGCAATTCCAAAAGCCGGCTTCCGGGCTTGACAACTTTCCCCTTCTTAGCATGATTCGTATCCTATTTGCCCTGGCACCCGTGCTGGCTGCTGCTGCGAGCGTAGCTCTTACGTCGTCTTCGGGGCCGGCCACCAAACTACCCGTACCCGCTGCCGTGCCGGTGGTCGTGGAGCTATTCACCTCGGAAGGGTGCTCGTTGTGCCCCGCCGCCGATGCGGCGCTGCGCGAACTGGAAACGGTACAGTCGGTGCCCGGCGTCAAGGTTATCGCCTTGGGCCAGCACGTCGATTATTGGAACAGGCTGGGCTGGAAAGACCCGTTTTCGTCAGCCCAATTCACGGCCCGCCAGCGCTGATACGCCCAGGGATTTAAGGCAGGTCACTACACGCCCCAGGCCGTCGTAAATGGCCGGTACGAGTTCGTCGGCAGCCAGCGTAGCACCGTGGCCAAAGCTGCACACACGCCCCGCGCTACCGTGACGCTAACTCGCGCCGCCACTGGTGCTATCGTCGTGCAGGTTAGTCACTTGCCCGCCGGCATTAAGGCCGCTAGTGTCGAGTTAGCCCTCACCGAAACGGGTTTGTCTTCGCACATAGGCCGGGGCGAAAACACGGGCCGCCTATTGCGCCACGCTGCTGTAGTGCGCAGCCTGCGTACCCTCGGCACGGTGGGGGCCGAGGGCACCTTCACCGGCAGTACCCTGCTCCACCTGCAGGCTGACTGGAAAACCAACTCCTTACGGGCCGTGGTGCTGGTGCAGGAAGTCGCCTCGCACCACGTAGTGGGGGTAGGGAGCCTCTCGCTAGGCGATGGTAGTACGGCGGTTAAGTAAGTAGTGCAGTTATCAAAAAAAACGGCTTTTTACGCTGTTCGTAGCTTGAGCCCGCGAGCTCGATGTGGTCCGTTCTGAGCACCGAGTCGGGCGATATACTAGTTGCAGTACCCCTCCCCTTCTACCCCTTACCCGGCCACGCGTTGGCTCTCGCTTATGCAACCCACTTCCCCTGCTTCTCAATCGCCTACCGCAGTTCCTTGGCTCCACCACTCGCCTGCTCCGTCCACGCCCCTAGACCGTGCGGGCACGTTCGTCCTGCGTTACGGTTTGGTGCTCCTCATCCTGTGGTTTGGCCTGTTTAAATTCACGCCGACTGAGGCTGCTGGTATTCAGCCGCTATTTGTCAATAGTCCGCTGTTTGCGTGGCTCTACGATATTGTCAGCGTGCGGATGCTGTCCAACCTTGTTGGCACGGCTGAAATTCTGATTGCCCTGCTGATTGCCCTGCGACCAGTAGCGCCGCGGCTGTCTTATGTTGGGAGCCTAGGAGCCGTCTTTATGTTTGGCGTTACGCTGTCATTCCTGTTCACGACGCCTAACGCGTTTGCCGTGGTCGATGGCTTATGGGTACCGGGTGGGGCGGGTGGCTTTATCCTCAAAGACTTGGAGCTGCTAGGTGCCGCGTTGCACACCGCCGCTGAGGCCCGGCGTGCTCACTAGCTGGCTGTCAAGGACCTGTGATTAGAATACAGGCCAATGGCCCGCGGCACAGGCCAGGCGAGCCAGCCATAAGTGAGTACGCCGGGCAGATGCGTGTACGTGCCGATGAGAAACACCAAGGAGTACACGAGCACGATTCCCCGCACCACGCGAAGGGAGGAATGAGGTGGTCTAGGCAAGGCGGACAAAAGAAGGAGGTATATTTCTTCTGTGATGACAGCAAAAAAGAGCGGGGCGTCGCCCGACAAACGGCGTAAATACGACGCGGCCTTCAAGGCCGAGGCCTTGTGCCGAGTTGACGAGAGCTGTTCCACTCAAGCGGCCGCTCGTGAGCTCGGCATTAATCCCAAACTACTCTACCACTGGCAGTAGGAGCAAGTGATGGCCGAAGTGGGCAGTGAAGAAGTAGCCGGCTACCCGGAAGTGCGTGCATTGCGCGCCCGCCTCAAGCGGGCCGAGCAAGCGCTCGATATTTTAAAAAAAGCCTTAGCCGACCCGGTGAGCACCTACCGTCACATCGCCCAGCGCGCCGCCCAGGTGCCCGTGCGCCAGCTTTGCCAAGCATAATACCCACCGACCACCACGCCCAACACGTGGCACAGGAGGCGCACGGGGTACTGCTCCTGCTGGGCCTGGATAAAGCGGTAGTGGCTCATTGGTCTGGGGTCTGCGATAATGCGGCTACAGCATTCTGATGGCAATGACTTTTTTTGAAATGTCCAGCTCTTGCGCCTGCCGGCGCGCCAAGGCCCGCAGCTGGCGCAATGCGAGCTGCCGTGGCCAGATTTAACTCCGCCCCGCGGGCGGCCGCGATGGGGGTGAGCGCCTCTTTCTGCTACTTGTAGAGCAGCTTGGGACTGATGTTGAGAGTGCGCGGCGGCTTGCGTCGAGCGGCTTTCATCAACCAGCCCCCACCTGCCAAACGTCGGCATCATAACGCCGACGTTTGGCAGGTGGGGGCTGGCTTTCATGACGTTGGAAAGAGTAGACCCTATTCTGTCTAGATTTATCCGACCACCTCAGTTTTACCCCTTTACCCCTACTGGCCCTACCTGTGGATTGTGAAGATTTAGGCTCCGATTAAAGCATTTGGTGAACTCGGCACACGTTACAGGTGTAAGCTAGCCGCCAAATACTGGGTTGATTCCTGGTGTTTAGAGCTTGCGCCATTATCTTTCCGTTATGACTCGCAAACGCCTGCTGGCCCTTCTTTGGACCCTCACGTTCCTCTCGGTGGCGTTGGGCTCGGTGACGGCCTATGTTGGACCGTTGTACTGGCTGAGCGCTTTTCTGTTGTGGGCCACTGGATTCTGCACACTAGTGGCCCAATCTCCTAGGCTGAGTTGGAATAGAGCGGCGACGCCCGCGTGGCTACTCTACTCACTGGGGGTCGGAGCAATTGGAATCGCCTTATGCTACTTCGCCGCGTCCCCAACGCTTTTTGCCGGGTGGTTTGTGGGCCTGACCAGCGTCCTGATGCTGCTTGCTGCACCCCTACCGCAAACCGGGCGGTGGGCATTGCTCGCCGCCACGGCCTGCTTCTTCGTGCTGCCGTGGGTTGTGCTACGTCACACCAGCATGTTGCCCTCCATTGCGGCCGGCAACGAGGCCCACCTGAAGTTGCTGTTGTGGTGTGGTGCCGACCCCAACGAACGCCCCCAAGACGAAACCCCGTTGATTGCCGCGGTACAATTAGGTCGGGCCGACCTGGTGGAAACCCTGCTGCGGCATAGCGCTGACCCAAACGGCCGCAGCAGCGCCTTCATGAATTCAACGCCCGTCTTGTTCTACGCTGCCCAGCTACCGGCAGATAAGCAACGCGTGTTGGGGCTATTGTTGCAGTTCGGGGTAGACTCTACCCTCACCAATGGCAGTGGACAACGAGTTCGGTTGCCTAGGTAGTGGCGCTCCATGCCCCTTGCCACTCCTTGGCATCGCTCAGCATTACAGTCTGACTACTTTCTATAGCTTCACAACTTTTTGTGCGGTTTGGCTAGCAGCGCCCACAACGGTTAGCCAGTAGATGCCTGCCGGTAAGTGACTCAGGTCGAGCGCGAAGGTGGGTCCGTTTGTGGTTTTGCGCAGTACTTCCTGCCCTTGCACATTTCGGAGTACTACCCTGCTAGGCTGCTGAGCGGCGGGTAGCTGCACCTGAAGCATGCCGCTGGTAGGGTTGGGATATATTGCCAGCAACGATGCAGCGCGTCCTTCCTGAACGGGCATGGTGGCCGTGCGGGCCGATGTAACAACCGAAGTACCATATACCTCTACTTCATACAACGAGAAGCCGTATGGGGTGGCTCGGTTGATGCAGTATACTTTCACGTACCGCCCGCGCGCGTTCAGCCCCGTGTGGTCGTCGGGAGCGGCGGCGGATTTGCCCCACACATCCTTGATGGTCGTCCAGGTCACGTTGTCGGTCGATACCTGCACTTGGTAATCTTTGGCGTAGGCAGCTTCCCAGGCCAAGCGCACCCGGTTGATGGAATAAGTGGCGCCCAAATCAACGTAGAGGTACTGGTTGTTGGCATAGGCGCTCGACCAGCGGGTATTGCCATCGGCATCCACGGCCTTGTCGCCCGTATTCGTGCTGTTCTCGGAAGATGAAACCGAAACGGGTCGCCGGTACGCGATGTTGGGCGCCGTGGGCGTACTGCCGCCGCTGCCCCAGCCCGGCATTTCATCGCGCACAAGCACATTGCTGGCCCAGAACGTGTTCTGAATAGTGGTATTCGAGTTTTTTTCAAACACCAATTCCGACCAGCCCATAAAAAAGCTCCACTTCGGTTGCGATGCTAGCAGGCTCGGGGAGGGTAGCACCTCGCACTCGCCGATGGCAATGGGCTTACTGCCGGCCGCGTTCAGCATGGCGTTGTACTTGGCCGTGGTGTAGCCTTGCCCATCGGTGTAGTACATATCCAAGCTCAGTACGTCCCAATAACTGCTGCCGGGGTTGTAGTTGGCCAAATCCGAGGCCAAGGAGCCGAAATCCTGCACGTTCCACACCCAGATGAGGTTGGTGAGACCTTTGGTGTTACGCAGATAATCGTGGGTGATTTGGTAGAGGCGGGCCGTGCCGTTGGGGCCGGGCCGGCCAGCCCACCAGAATACGCCCTGGTTCATCTCGTGCAGGGGCCGAAACAGGACCTCCACGCCGTTGTTCTTGAGGTCTTGTAGGTAGGGCACAATGGCATCCAGGCGAGCCTTCCAGTTGCGGTTGAGTTGGGTACCATCGGTAATCAGCTCCTGCCACTGCGCGTTGGTAAGGCTGCTCTTGATGCCGCCCTCCCACTGGCAGGGCTCGGCCTGGGTAGGCGGGCAGGCGTGAAACATCAGGTTGATAAGTGCCCCCTGCGCCCACTGCGCCTTGGCCTCGTTGGTCATGGCCCACCGATTGTTGATTTCGCTTTGCTCGAACAGAAAGTCGCTGCTCCACAGCGCCGGATACTGGCCCGTGATGGCCTGCACGCGGTTGGTGTAGGTGCTGGGGGTAGCAATGGGCTGACGGTTGTGCATGCCGGAGGCCGTGCGCGTGCCACTGATGCTATACAGAAAGTTCAGGCTTTTGTAGGCCGTTTGGGCCACAGCGGCCGTGCTACCAGCCAACAATGCGCCAACCAGCGCCAACGAGTAGAGAGTTTTCATACGGGTAGGATTTGGGGTAGGAAGCGTGATAAGGGTAGAACTTATTTATTCTTTGTTGCTATCTATCAGCTAGATGCCACATGAAGGATGCGGTATTCTACTTCGTCGCTTTCACAAGCAGTACCACTTCTTGTTGCGGGTCCAGCGTTACATCGGGTAGGGTCAGCTGCTCACGTTTCTGCTCAACCTGGGTGAGCTTGCTGTATTGCCGAGTGGTAGGCGCAAAGGACTGCACCGCGAGCTTTTTGCCACGGACGTCGAAGCGAACCGGCACCCTGGCCCTGTTTGGGCCGTTGTTGAGCAGGTACACGAAGTAGGTGTCGCCGCAGCGCATACCGAAGCTCTGTACCGCTCCCGACGACACCGTAAATGGCTCAAACTCGCCGTGGCCCGCCGCCAGCATTTGGTTGCTGATGGTGCGCACGGCCTGGAAGTAGGGCGTCATTTGCTGGTCGTCGAACAGCTCCCACCACCACGTCATGGGCAAAATGGGGGTAGGGCTGAACAGGCCGTACCACAGGCCGCGTTTGTAGTCGTAGTTGAAGCCTTCCTTGTAGGTAGGGTCGGCGTCTTCCCAGCGGTAGCCAAACTCGCCTACCACGTAGGGCTTACCGTAAGTCTGAATGTAGCTGGGGTAGATGGCCGGAATCTTCTCGGTGTGCTTGTAGATGTGCTTCTGGTTGAAGTCGATATAGGCTATAGAGTTCATTCCCAGAATGTCGCGGTGCGAGATGCTGGTGGTAACCAGGTGCTGGTAGGGGTCGATGTCCTTGAGGTAGCGGCTCATCTCGCCGTGCCAGAGCGTCACGGCGTCGTGCGGAATCAGCAGGCTATCCTGCTGGGTGAACACGGCGTTGTCGATTTCGTTGAAGAACTCCCACGCGCCAATGTTGGTGCTGTAGCCCCAGCGCGCCACCACGTAGCGCAGCTTGTCTTTGTACTTGTCGCGGGCGGCGGGTAGGGTAAAAAACTCGGTAGGCGTGCGGGCCGGACCGCCGTTGAGTTGGTTGTAAGGACTATTGCGCCAGCCGCCCTGCTCCATCAAATGGCCGTGCCAGTCGAAGGTCAACATGAAGTACAGCCCCAGCGAGTCGGTGAGGTGCACCAACTCGTCCATACGCCGGATGGCGCCGGGGTTGAAGTAGTCGGTGGTGTTGGTGTAGCGCTTCGTGGAGCTGACTTTCTGCCACTCCAGCGGCAGATTCCAGTAGCACATCCAAGTGCGGAAGAAGTTGACGCCGTTCTTCGCCAGGGTAGGCAGCAGGTAGTCGTAAGTCCACTTCTGATTCTCAAACGAGCGCGCCTCCCACCCCAAGTTCTCCCCTACCCCTCGAAATAAGTCCCCGTTGTCGAAGCGGAAGGTATACAGGTCGTTTGCGTGCAAAAAACCTGGTTTCGTACTCGCCACCACTGTGAAGCGGTCAACGGGTTTCTCCTCCGTTTTATCTTTTCGCGTGAGCCGAAACAGGCCCGTATAGGGGCCTGCTTCGCGGGGCGCAAACCGGGCTTTCCAGGCCGAAGCGGCGCCAGTGTTCTGCTCGAAATAGCACGGCACGACTACTGGCATTCCGCTCGGTGAGGTCAGTACTAAATCCAGTGTCACTTCTTGCTGCCGGTAGGGGTTCTGAAACTGCTGACTCAGCACAATATCCCACTCGGTCTTCTCATACTGCTGGATGGTAGGCGTGCGCAGCACGGCCTGCCCGATGACTTTTTGGGCATAGCCCATCCGTGCTGACAGCAGCCACAGCAGCGTCAGCAACACAAGGTTGCGGTGTATCATGGTGTTTGGTTTGCGCGCCCTACCCTTGGTTGGTAGCCACGTTGGGGGCTATTTCCACTGCGGCATTTCGTCGCGCGTGAGCACGCGCGGCGCGTTGTAGATGCGCTTAATGACTTCTACGGAGTTCTTTTCCTGCACCAGCTCGGCCCAGTCCATGAAGAATACCCAGCGCGGTTGTTTCGTCAGCAGTTCGGGGGTAGGCAGCACGGCGCATTCGCCAATAGCCATGGGCTTGTTGCCCACAAGGGGTAGGATGTAGTCGTACCACGACTGGTCGTAGCCCTTGTCGTACACGTCGAAGGCAAACACGTCCCAGTACTCGGGGCCGGGGTTATACTGGGCAAAGTCGCGGCTCATGTCCTGCATATCCCACACCCAGATCAGGTTGGTTAAACCCTTGGTGTTGCGCAGGTAGTCGTGGGTGATTTGGTAGAGGCGGGCCGTGCCGTTGGGACCGGGCCGCCCGCCCCACCAAAATTTCCCCTGGTTCATCTCGTGCAGCGGCCGGAACAGCACCTCTACCTGCTTGTCCTTCAGGTACTGCAAGTACACGGCAATGTCGTCCATGCGCGACTTCCAGGTCTTGTTCAACGGGGTGCCGTCGGTTAGCAACTCCTGCCACTGCGCGTCGGTAAGCAGCTGGTTGAGTAGGCCGGGGTCCCAGCCGCAGGGTTCGCCGGAGCCGGGTGGGCAGGCGTGCCACATGATGTTCACCACCGCGCTCGCCTTGTACTGCCGCTCGGCCTCCTGCACCATTTTCCAGCGGTTGTCGATGTTTTCCTGCTGAAATAGAAAATCACCGCTCCACAGCGCCGGGTATTTGCCGGTGGTCCGGTGGATGTAGTCGGTCCACTTGGTAGGCTCGGCGTTAGGTTCCTTGTTATGCTGCCCAGCTAGGGTTTGCTTGCCCGAAATGCGCTGAAGGTAGGGCAGCACTTTCTTGGATTGGGCGAAGGCACTGGTCGTACTCAGCAGATAGAGGAGAAAGAATGTTTTAAGGAGATGCGAGTGCATGCGGACGGAAGTTGGTGGGAGAAGACGAAGCGGATGGAACGTTAGCAGCTAGTTACTTCTCTTTCTGCAACATATACCATGTCGTCTTGGCACCGCCTAGTTCTTGCTTGTTGCCGTCGCCACCCCAATCAATATCGTAGGGCTGCACGTTGAAGGGCAATTTCAGCGTCGATTTATCTGCATTGAACTCGATGGTAATGGTTTTGGTCTGACCAGCGGCCTGCCCGCCGGGGCTGAATGTGATGGTATTAGCGGCGAAATCGCGCACAAACGTGCCTTGGTTTTTGGGTAGGCGGCGGAACTTGTAGTTGTAGTCGGTGCCCTTGTAGTTGAAGTCAGCAAAAGCGCCATCCGGGCCGGGACTGTGGGTGTAGGTGCCCGTAATTTTACCGTCGTCCGTTACGCCGGTCGTCGTGAATGCCAGCGTATTATCGTTTTCCTTGGTGGCATCGGCAATGTTGTTGGCTACGTTTTTGGTGCCATTCCAGCCCCAGCTTTCGCCCTCCCCAATGAAGTACTGAAACTGCATGTTAGTCACCTTCCACGTACCGTCCATATCCGACTGGTAGTCTTTTACTTGCACCGTCCATTCCCGCGTCTGGCCCGATTCGGAGGTGACCGAATACGTCTTGGTACGGTTGCCGGTGGAAAAATCCACTGCTTCGCCCGAAGCCGGCGATACGTGGGCTTTGTACGATGTTTCGATGCGGGGCACTACGTTGGTCAGGTCGGTGCCCCGCACCACGTACACCGTGACGGTGCCGGTTTCAGGGGTGCGAACGATATCGGCTACCCCAATCTGCCCTTTGTCGAGAGAGAAACCGGTGATGGCGCGCTCGTTGCTCTCAATGTCTTCGAAGGGGTCGTCGGTGCAACCGCTCAGGCAGCTTAGGCCCAGCAGCATACCAGCCCCTATAGTTGTGATTCGCAGGTTCATAACGAGGGTGGGTTAGAGGTTGGGGTTGAGGTCGGTTTCGCGGGTAGGCGTGGCGAAGAAATAGGCGTTATCGGGCTGAATGGTCTTGCCGTATTTCTGCACCAGCACCTCTTCCATTTTGTGGGTGCGGCGCAAGTCAAACAGGCGGTTACCCTCGAAGGCCAGTTCCCACGCCCGCTCCTGAATAACGGCGTCGCGGAAGGCCGTCACGCTCAGGCCGGGTTGCAGGTTGGTTAGGCCCGCGCGGGTCCGGATGCGGTTTACGGCCGCGTAACCTTCTGCCGTGGGGCCGCAGGCTTCGGCGTAGAGCAGAAGCACATCAGAGTAGCGCAGCACGGGGGTGTTGGCGCTGGTCTGTTCGCCTACCTGCTTAGGGTCGAGGTATTTGCGAGTAAAGGGCCGACTGTAGCCAGTAATGCTGAGCACCGTTTCCTTGTTGCCCACGTACACGCGGCTCGGAATCAGCTCGGTTTTGCGCTTGTCGTCCGCTGCAAAGCTGTTGTAGAGGGCCGGCTCCGTCACGAAGTGGTTGTAGCCCGAACGCACGCTGGTGCTGTCGGCGAGCTTGAACACGGCTCCGTCGATGTAGGGAATGAACATCAGTGGCAGCTTAGAGTAGTTGCCTTCCGAGAGGCCAGACCGGTCGGTGGCCACATCAAAAATGTGCTCGGGTCCGTTCTTTTTGTCCACGTCGAAAATGGCCTTTAGGCTAGGGTCGAGGCCGTAGCTACCGCTGTTGCTCAGCACGTTGCCGGCGTAGGTTTTGGCCTCGGCGTAGAGCGCATCGGCATTGGGCACGAAGTCGTAGCCGGGCGAGTTGGTGGCTTTGCCCGAGGCCAGCGTCAGGTCTACCTTGGCCAGTAGGCCCCAGGCGGCCACCTTGTTGGCGCGGCCATCGCGACGCACGGCATCGGTCAGCTCGATGCTTTTCTTGAGGTCGTCAGTAATCAGGGCATAGATTTCCTGCATGGTAGCCCGCGCCGAGCTGGTCTGGTCCAGCGACGTAACGGGCGTGGTATGCACGGGGGCGGCCCCAAACAGCCGCACGATATTGAAGTAGTGCAGCGCCCGCAGGAAGTGCGCCTCCCCTACCAGCTGGTTGCGGCTGGCGTCGCTCATCTCCGTAATGCCTGGCACGTTGGCAATGACGGCGTTGGCGCGGTTCACGCCGATGTAGGCGTAGCGCCAGGCGGTGGTCAGCTCCGGGTTGTCGGGGCGCACGGCCAGGCGGTCGAACTCGAAGTTGCTGGCGCCGGCGTCGGGCTTCAGGGTAATGTTTTCGGTTGGCAGCTCCGTAATCAGAATGAAGTTGCGGGAGTAGTATTCAATCTCCGGCAAGATGGCGTAAGCGTACACCAGGGCCGCGTTGGCGTCGGCCTCCGTTTTGTAGAAGTTGGTGGTGGAGTTGAAGCCGTAGGGCTCTTCCTGGAGCGAGCAGCCTGCCAGCAGCGCGACGGCCGCGGCCAGGCCCAGTTGAGTGATGCGTTTCATGGGGTGGGAGTTTGCGCGCTTAGATTCCAATATTTACCCCCACCGACAGAGCACGGGGCCGGGGGTAGGACCCGTATTGCAGGCCATTGTAGGGCACCTCCGGGTCGAAGCCTTTGTGGAAGCCCGTGAAGGTATAGAGGTTGCTGCCTGAGAAGTAGATGCGCAGCGTTTCCAGCCCCTTAATCATATTCGACTTGAAGTTGTAGCCCAGCGTCACGTTCTGGATGCGCATAAACGAGCCGCTGGTCACAAACCAATCGGAGCCGTAGTAGGCGCGGGTCGCATTCACGCTGGGGTAGTCGTTGGTCGGGTTGTCGGGCGTCCAGCGCTGGAGCTGGCGGCTGGGCGAGAACTTGCGCATGTCGAACACGTCGTTGCCCGACACGCCGTAGAATTGGGCCGATAAGTCGAAGCCCTTGTGGCGCAAGCTGGTGTTGAGGCTGTAGAGAAACTTGGGGTTGGGGTTGCCGATGATGGTGCGGTCCTGGTCGTTCACGGCGCCGTCGCCGTTTAGGTCCACGTACTTAATCTCGCCAGGCCGGGCCATGTCGCCGGTCAGGCCCGAAGCCCTACCCTCTTCCTCCGTCTGAATGATGCCGTTGGTCTTGTAGCCGTAGAACACGTTGATGGGCTCGCCCACGATGTAGGCATTCACCGGCGCCCGCAGCATTTCGATGCTGCTGCCATTCCACACGAAGTTGTCTTCGCCCATGCTAATGAGCTTGTTACGGTTCAGAGTGAAATTGCCGCCCACGCTCCACTGCACCGGGCCGTTCAGGATTTCGGCGTTCAGGCCCAACTCCACGCCTTTGTTTTCAATCACGCCGTCGTTCACCCACAGGCGGTCGTAGCCCGAGGAAGGCGTGATGTAGGTCTGGCGCAACAGGTCGCGGGTGCGCTTGTAGTACACGTCGGCGCTGAGCGTGATGCGCTGGTTCAGGAAGCCCAGGTCCAGGCCGGCATCGAGCTGCGAGGTGGTTTCCCACTTCAAATCGGGGTTGGGCACGCCTTCCCAGATTTTGTTGAACCCATCGTAGCCAAAAATGCCGGGGCCGAAGCCGGTCTGGAAGTTGCCGCCCGTGTAGTAGCGGCCCGCGCCCAGGCGGTCGAGCGTTTGGTAGGGGCTGATGCCCTGGTTGCCGGTCAGACCGTAGCTCACGCGCACCTTCGCTTCCGAAATGGTAGGCACGGCGCGCAAAAAGGCTTCCTCATTGAGTTTCCAGGCCACGGCGGCCGAAGGGAAGAATGCCCACTTATTATTCGCCCCAAACTTGGAGGAACCGTCGGCGCGACTGGTGAACGTGAACAGGTAGCGGTCGAGCAGCGAGTAGTTGACGCGGCCGATATAGGAGTTCAGCAGCGACTTGGTGAGGCCGTTGGTGGTGTACTGCGTGAGGGCCGTATTCAGGTTCTCATTTTCCAGCGCATCATTGATGAATCCTCTACCCTCCAGCCGCGACGTGCGGATATTAAATGTCTGCGTGGTGTAGCCAGCCACAACATTTAAATTATGAATCTCGTTGAAATTTTTATTAACCGTAAAATAATTTTCACTCAGTAATTCATTGCTCGAATAATTATCAATTACGCCAAATCCATTATATAAATACCCGGTATTGGTAATGTTGCGCGGTTCGTACACATCGCCAATTGAATTACCGTATTTATCGCTCAGCTGCGTCCGGAAATTCAGCCATTTGGTAATATCATAACTCACGAACAGCGTACCGAGCACGTCAATGGTTTTGTTCTTGTTCAGCACCTCGTTGGCGTAGGCAACCGGGTTGCCGAAGTCGCGCGGGCCGATGCGGAAGTAGGTGCCATCGGGGTTGTAGATGGGGAATACCGGCGAGCGGTCAGCGGAGAGACTACCCCCGTTGCGCTGCGTGTGGGTCAGGATCAGATTTACGCCAGCCGTTAACTTATCGGTCAGCTTCTGCTCCAGGTTCAGGCGGCCGTTGTAGCGGTCGTAGTAATTCTTGATAGCCAAGCCCTCCTCCCGGTAATAGTTGCCAGACATGGAGAACTTGGTGCGGTCGGTGCCGCCGGTGGCAGTCAGGGTGTAGCTCTGCGAGAAGGGGTTGCGGTACACCTCGTCGGGCCAGTAGGTGCGGTAGGGCCAGGCGGGTTTGTTGGGGTCTTCGCCCCGCAACTCAGCCACCGAGGGGTAGTAGGTGCCCAGGTAGTTCTCGCCCACAAAAAGCGGCGCCAGCCCAGCATTGCGGCGCGACTCGTTATCAATAACGGCCACGTCCACCGGATCCGACCACACATCCAGCTTGCTGGGTAGGGTCGAAAGGGTGTTCAGCGTGCTCAGCGTGATGCTGGTTTTGCCGGCCTTGCCGCGCTTGGTGGTAATCAGAATGACGCCGTTAGCGCCCCGGGAGCCGTAAATAGCCGCCGAGGAAGCATCTTTCAGCACCTCAATGCTCGCAATGTCCTCGGGGTTTATTTGCTTGAGGTTGCCGGCATCGCCCCAGGGAAAACCGTCGACAACCAGCAGCGGACTGTTGGACCCGTTGATGGAGCTAGAGCCCCGGATGCGCACCGTGGCCCCCGCGCCCGGCTCGCCGGAGGGCGCTACCACTTGCACGCCCGCAATCTTGCCCTGCAACAGCTGGTCGACCGACGAAGCGGGCTGCTTGTTCAGCTCGCTGCCTTTCAGCGAAGCCACGGAACCGGTCACGTCGCTCTTGGCCACTGTGCCATAGCCGACCACCACTACCTCATCCAGGCTCTTGTTATCCACTTTCAGGTTGGCGTCCAGCACCGATTTCCCGCCGACGGGCAGCTCCAGCGGCAGGTAGCCGATGTAGGAAAAGGTGAGCACCGCATCGGTTGAAGGCACGGCGATGGAGTAGGCGCCGTCGGCTTGGGAGGCGGTGCCGTTTTGGGTGCCCTTCACCAGCACCGTCACGCCGGGTAGGCCTTCGCCGGTTGTCGCGTCTTTCACTACGCCGCGCACCGTCAGCGTTTGTGCCCAGGTAAATGCTGGCAACAGCAACAACCAGAACAGAGAAAAAAGGTACCGCTGTCTCATATACGTTGTGTCAAGTGTAAAAGAAAAGTTGAGTGGGAGTTGGGTCAGGCGAGTAATAGTTTTTTTTAAAAAAACTATTGTGTTCGAGTGCGGCAGCAATACACTTGCTACATCTACCTATAGGCACCGCATAGGTATTATTTTACTGCTATTCGCTGATTATTATTGATAGCGAAACAGCAATAATTAATTAACGAAGAGGTAATACAAACATACTATTTACCCTTCTCTGATAATGATACTTTTTTATCAATTACTTGCCATTAAAGCGCTATTCACAAGTTGCTGGGTTACTTATTGAGCCGACAAAAGACGTCGCTCGACGAGCGTTGTGCGCTGGCAGCTACCGTATTTCCACCCGCTTTTAGAACGTGGCGGTAGCTGCCCCCGAGACGCCGGCTTGGGCGTAGCGCATTGATTCATTTTTGCACCGGCGGCTCACTTCCAAGCAGGCGCGGGCGTTGTGGTAAGGACATTTCCAGAAGCCTACCTTGTCGTGGTCGGCCATGGGGCGGTAGTCGTCCCACACCCCCCAGCGACACTCGCCCAGGTCGAAGTCCAGCAGGTGCTGGCGGGCAAACTGCCAGGCTTTGTAGGAGTGCTCCAGCAGCGTAGCCTCGTGGGTGAGCTGGTAGGCGTTCAGGAACCCTACCATGGCCTCCGCACTCACCCACCATTCGCGGTGGGTGTCGAGGTGGCCGCTTTCGCAGTTTCGCTCGTGCGGGAGGCTGCCGTCGAGTAGTAGGGCAGCGGCTGTGGCATTGGTTAGCGCCAGGCACGCCGTTTTCACTTGCTGTAGCAACTGCTCGTCGCCGAGCACTTCGGCGGCTTCCAGCAGCAGCCAGGCCGCTTCAATGTCGTGGCCGTAGGAAATCAGGTCGACAGTCGGCGTCCAGTCGCGGGCGAAAAACAGGCGCAAGTGGCCCGTTTCGGCATCCATGATATGGGTGAGGAAGGTAGTGAGCAGTCCGTGCAGGCGCTCGGCCAGGTGGGCATCAGGCCAGCAGCGGTACAGATTGGCGTAAGCCTCCAGAATATGCAGGTGCGTATTCATGGTTTTGGGCGCATTGTGGTCCTTCTCGCTCAAGCGCAAATCCTCCAGTAGTTCCCCCGTGCGGCTAAAGGCTTCGAAGTAGCCACCGTACTGCTCATCGTAACTGTGCTGCTCAATCCACTGGAACAACGATTGGCTAACTTCCAGGGCCTGCGGGTGTTGCGTGGCCTGATAATATTCGCTGCATCCGTAGAGGGCGAAGGCAAGGGCGTAAATCTGCTTGCGCGTGTTCAGGGGCTGGCCCTGGGCATCAAGCAGCCAGTAAATACCGCCATATTCAGCATCGATGAAATGATCGAGCAGGTAGCGGAAGGAGCGGGTAGCCGCCTCCCGGTAGTCGGGACGGGAGGTGTGGCGGTAGGCGGCCGAAAACGTCCACAGGATGCGGGCGTTCAGAATGCCCCCCTTATCGGCCGCGGGGTCTACCTCCCCGGCGCCGGTCATCTGCCCAATAAACCCACCGTGCTGGTGGTCCACGGTTTTTTCCAGCCAAAACTGCGCGATGCGGGCTAGCTCGGCCTCCATTTCCCGCTGGTAGGCAAGCAGCAGCTCTAGGGAAGTAGAGGGTAGGGGCTGGCTCATGCTCCTACCCCGTTATAGGAAGGCACGCTCGTTAGCTGCGTCTGCTCCAGGTATTCTACATTTCTGTCAATCAGCTCGTTGATCTGTCGAACGGAGGCTGCCGAGGTAAACTCATCGGGGGGCGTGTGCAGCACGTAATCTACCAGCTTGTCTAGGGTAGAGGTAGCCACGTGGGTGCGCGTGTCGGAGGAAGCGTAGTAGATAAACACGGTGCCGTCGTCGTCCAAAATCCAGCCGTTGCCGAACACCACATTCGATACGTCCCCTACCCGCTCCTCGCCCTCGGGCGCCAGGAAGTAGCCGCCGGGCTTGTGCGTTACGTGGTCGGGCTGAGCTAAATCGGTCATAAACAGGTACAACACGTAGCGCAGACCGGCGGCCGTGTTGCGTACGCCGTGGGCCAGGTGCAGCCAGCCTTTGTCGGTTTTGAGCGGGGCCGGGCCCTGGCCGTTTTTCGCCTCGTACACCGTATGATACCGCTTGCGGTCCACGATGCTCTCGTGCGGCACCACGGCGTTTTCCATCGAATCGGAAAGGCCGAAGCCAATGCCTCCCCCCGCGCCCGCCTCGATGAAGCTGTCCTGCGGACGGGTGTAGAGCGCATATTTGCCCTGCACAAACTCGGGGTGCAGCACCACGTTGCGCTGTTGGGGGGAGGGCGTTTGCAGGTCGGGCAGCCGCTCCCAGGTCACCAGGTCGCGGGTGCGGGCAATGCCGCACTGGGCCACCGCCGCCGACTCGTCGCCGGGCCGGGCCGCGGGGTCCTTGCGCTCGGCACAAAACAAGCCATATATCCAGCCGTCCTCGTGCTGCACCACGCGCATATCGTACACGTTGGTGGCCGGTTCGTCGGTATCGGGCATTGTGATGGGCCGCTCCCAGAAGGTGAAATTGTCGATGCCATTGGGACTTTCGGCCACCGCAAAAAACGATTTGCGGTCCAGCCCTTCCACCCTGGCTACTAGCAAGTATTTCCCATCGAGCTTGATGGCACCCACGTTGAAGGCCGCATTCACCCCTATACGCTCCAGGAGGTAGGGGTTGGTAGCGGGGTTGAAATCGTAGCGCCAGCAGAGCGGGGCGTGTTGCCCGGTGAGCACCGGATAGCGGTAACGGTCAATAATGCCATTGCCAAGGCCTTGCTTTTCGTTGGGGCGGGTCAGCAGCGTGTGGTGGAGGTTTTCCAGGTCGTGGCGGCGTTGATGGAAGTGGTTTTCCATGGCAGAAAACAAAAGTTAAGCGAGAAAATAACGGGTGGAAGTAGGCTGGGTGGGGGGCAATAGCACGCTCTTTCCCATAGGGTTGGCACCGAGCCTATGTGGGGAACCAACAGCTCAAAATCAAACGGTACTACCCCTACCCTACAGGCGTTTAACTCAAATGTAGCGCTGGCTACCACAGGCAGGGTAATGCTTTTTTAGCCTTCTCTGGTACTGAAACGACAGCCGATGCGCCTGGCCTAATATTCGGTCAAGCGGTTCCACCAGGTCTTTTTCAGAATCAGCACCACCACGGCTAAAATGGCAACCGTAATCAGCAGGGGCACGTGCTGGGAAAGCAGCAGGTACATGGGCAAAATGGTGAGGCAGAGCTGCGCGATGATGCCCAACACCACGTTGAACATATTCAGGCGGAAGTTGCGGTTGGGTTGAAACGCGGGGTCTTCGGCCATCACCAGGTCGTTGATGGGGCCCCAAAAGCCCCAGGGGCGCACGTTGCGGTAGAAGGTTTTCAGCACCGTTTCGTCAGTGGGGGGCGCCAGGTAGGTGCCCACAATGGAGCCCGTGAGCGACAACGCAAACAGTACCGGGAAGTAGTAGAGAAACTCGACCCCCTCGAAAAAGCGCGTGAAGATGAGGGCCGACACGATGCCCGCGAGCATCCCCCAGAAAAAGCCCGTGGCGTTGAAGCGCCACCAGTGCCATTTCAGCACGTTGGCCGCGATGTAGCCTCCGTACAGCGCCGACACAATCCACTGCAACACGCTGTTCACATCTTTGGCAATGAAGCCCAGCAGCACCCCCACCGCCACCACGACGACGCCCACCACGTAGTTCAGCGAAATAACCTCCTTGGTGGTGGCATCCGGGCGGACGTACTTCAGGTAGATATCATTGACGATGTAGGCCTGGGCCGCATTCACGGTGCCGCTGAACGTCCCCATGAAGGCACCGAGCAGCCCCGTGAGCACCAGCCCCATCAGCCCCACCGGCAGAAATTTATTGATGGTTTCGGGTAGAATCCGCTCGAAATCCAGCACGCCGGTAGGGCCTACCAGGTTCATCTGGTTGTAGTAGAGCAAACCCAGAATGGTGAGGCCCACAATGAGCGAGTAGCGAATGGGTAGCAGAATAATCGACACGAAGCCACTCATTTTGCTGGCTTCCTCGGGCGAGCGGGTAGAGAGAATTTTCTGCATGTCGTAGTTCGGCGCCGGGCCCGCCAACGATGCGAATACCCCCTTGAAGGCCATCATCATAAAGAACACCCCGAACAAGGAGTAGCCGTCCTCGTCGATTTTCTGATTTACCTGGCTGATGATGTTGGACCAATCCAGATCGAGGCGCGCGCCGAAGAAGGGGTCGTACCAACCGGCAGGCACATTCAGGGTCTTGCCTTGCAGCTCCAGGTAAGCAATGACGGCAATGGCCAGGCAGGCCACCGTCATGATGGCGTACTTGATGATGTCGCCGAGTACAATGCTGTGCATGCCCCCAATAATGGAGTAGAACATGGCAAACAGCGTGAATACAATGCCGTACACGTGCGGTACGTACTGCGGGGCCACGGCAAACGGCACGTAGTCCTGCACCAAAGCCCAGGGTACGAATATTTCAATGAACTTGCCTAATCCCACGAAGCCGTAGGCCAAAAATCCCAGGCAGCTCAGCAGGGCGAAGGCAATGACAACCTGGTGCGAGGCCCCTACCCCCGGCCCGCGGGTACCGAAGCGGGTGGCCAGCCACTCGGCGCCGGTGCTGGCATTGGAGCGACGCAGCCAGCGCGAGAGGTACATCATTAGGAATACCTGGTTGAATACCGGCCAGAGCCACGGAATCCAGATGCTTTTCATGCCGTATACGAAGCACAGGCTGACCATCCACATGGTACCGCTGATGTCAAACATATCAGAGGCATCGCTCAGACCCAATTTGTACCAGGGTAGGCTTTTGCCGCCAAGCAGATAGCTGTCTTTGTTTTCGCGGGCTTTCTTGCGGTACCACAGGCCAATAAACACCGTGGATAGCAGGTAGGCGGCAATAATAAGCAGGTCGAGTAGGTGCAGACGCATGTGGGTAGGGAAAGAGCAAAGCCCGACATCCATCAACCGTAGCGGCAGCAGATGCGGAATGCTCAAATGTATGCTCCTACTTTATGCTATTTATAATACTATTTTAACCTTATCTGACACTCTGTTGACAACAGCGAATCACGAATCGTGCGCAAATGCGCATTCAGGTAGTTTTTAGCGCACTTATCATAATAACACTTAGGGCAGAAATGAAATACTATTTTATCAGAATCTGATAAATTTCGCTCCTTATTCCTACTGTTATGACGCACAACCTAATGCGGGAAATCACCCCGCTGACGCAAAACGACTGCTTTACCTTGTTTACGCGGGTGAAGAAAGAGTTTAATTTTCCGCTGCACTACCATGAGGAGTACGAGCTCAACCTAATCCTGAATGCGCCCGGTGCCCGCCGCATCGTGGGCGACCATATTGAGGATATCGACGACTTGGAGTTGGTTTTAGTAGGCCCCAACCTAAATCACGCCTGGTTTACGTACCAGTGTCAGAGCGAGGAAATCAAAGAAGTGACCATCCAGTTTCACAAAGATTTGCTGGACGACAAGTTTCTGCGCCGTAATCAGCTCCACTTCATTCAGAAAATGTTCGAGAATGCGCAGCGCGGCGTTCTGTTCTCGCGCGAAACGGCGGAGCGCCTGCGCGGGCGCATTCTGTCCCTGGAACACAAAACAGGCTTCGACTCGGTACTGGAGCTATTGTCTATTCTGCACGATTTGTCAGCCTCGCGCAACATGCGCATCCTCTCCGACGCCTCCTTCACCAATGAGCAGTTCCACTACAACAGCCGCCGCATTGAGAAGGTGTTCGAGTACATGAACGCCCACTACAACCGCCAGATTACGCTGGCAGAGGTAGCCAAAATTGCCAACATGCCGGAAGTATCCTTCAGTCGCTTCATGAAAAAGCGCACCGGCACTACCTTCATCGACAGCCTCAACGAAATCCGGCTGGGGCATGCCTCCCGCATGCTCATTGACACCACGCATAGCGTGGCCGAAGTGGCGTACAAGTGCGGTTTCAACAACATTTCCAACTTCAACCGAATCTTCAAAAAACGCAAGAGCTGCACACCCAAGGAGTTTCGCCAGAACTTCTCGGGTACGCGAATTTTTATTTAAAATACTATTTACCAATTATTTAGTAACAAAATAAACGATAATAAATTAATGAAGTGGCTAGCTAAGCCGGACACTGCTAAGCTGTAGTGTACAGATGAATTTCCAACTAGTAAGTGTGTACCTAGCGGAGGCAGAAAAGCTAGTACGACGCATTGACATCTGTTAACTTTATCCTGCTAGAAGAATCGTTTAAAAGTAGCTCGAATACAGTCCTATTAGATAGCATACTCAGCGCCAACCCGTCTGAAGATTACAACCAGACTAGGATGTGCTGGCTATGGCAGACAGAATCGGTTCCGCTACGTTGTGGCATGCTCTCTTTATAGTGAATAAGAAGCTGAAGCTACGTCATTAGGGTAAGCGAGAATTCTCGTGAGCCAATCATGAATCAGCAATACATAGCCAAAAAGTGCTTTTTTAGTCACGTAGCGCCTATCTGTAACCACCAGTTGCTTTCTTGAATAGGAGCCTATGAGCCTATACTGAGCCCACTAAGTGATATGCCGTGCCAGTGCCCCGGGTACCGGTTTTCTGTAGATAGCCTGTTTTCTCTAATTCCGTTAGGTAGCGTGTGGCGGTTGGCTTGCTCAGACCGGTGAGCTGTTGTACCAGCGAGTTTGTCAGTACCCCGTGCTCCTGCACGTAGAGTACCAGCGGAATCAACTCCGGGCGCAGACCCTGCGTGCGCAGATAGGCTTCCGTGTAACGGACAAATTCCACCACCATGCCCGATGTTTCGAAATAGTAGCGGGGCGCGGGCAGTTGCCGCACCCGACACTCATGAATCATCTTCAGCGTGCCGCGCCCCCAGGATTCAATATAACCTGCTCGAAACAGCGTGTTGGCGACATCCGGGTTGAAGGGCTTGGAGGGGTGCTGGTGCCGCAGATTCTCCACCGTCCAGCTATCGGGTAAGTGCCCCTCGTTCCAGAACACGATGCGGTCCTCATGCACGCGGATCTGCACGGGCGTCCCCCCGCTATAATCTTTGTGAGCCAGGGCATTGAGCAAAGCTTCGCGTAGCGCAGCTTCCGGAAACGTATACTCTTCGATGCGGTTAGCGCCTTCGTAGCGAATGTGCGCTTTGCCATACTTAGTGCGTAGCAACTCCAAGGTCCGCTCGATCTGTTGCAGCAAGGGGCCATGCACTTCGTCCTGGTAGCTTAAGTCCTCCTCGGTGGTGAAGTAGCCAATCTTTACCTAAGCCCCAGTAATGTATTTCTCCGGCCGGGGGTGGAACAAGAGCACGGCGGCCCGCTTCAGGTACTCGCCCTCTAGTAGGTGTAGGTTTTCCAGCAGCGCCTCAATGCTATCCTCTAGCACCTGTGCGTCCACCCGCCCGCTGCGGGCAGCGCGCTGGCGGAACAACGCTAGCGCCTCGGGGGCCAAGTCTGCCAGCGTGATACCGGGCACGGGCACTCCATCCCAATGTTTACCTTGCTTACGTAGTAGAAACTTGTCGAGGGCCGCGCCTCTTAGCTCCTGCTTGGTACTGCTTGGTACTGCTGCTACGGTAGTGGTACTGGCCTTTGTAGCTGATCGGATACGGGTACGCCTCCACGACAATTTCCAAATAGTTCCGCTCCTCTTCCTGGCGGCTCTGTGCACATCCACGAGAATGCCGAGCAGGTCACGAACCTAATTCGGTATTTCTTCCAGCAGCTGGCGGCTGTTCTTGATACCCACCACCTGGCCCTCGTCATTCACCCCGATCAGAAGCGTGCCGCCTTGCGCATTGGCAAAGCCGCAAAGCCACTTGATATACTCGTCGCGCCACGACTCTTTCCATTCAGTATTTTGACTTTCGTGGGTAATAGGCAGCATGCGGACGGGGGTAACAGCAGAAAAATGATGCCGTCAAATGTAGGCGTTAAACAGGCGAGCTACTAAAAAATGGCTGGTTCCGTTACGTGGCTGCTATCGTAACCTTATATTCCTGTTCAGGGTAGCACAAACGTACGAACCTGAATCCCTGGTTGGGCTGTGGTCCAAAATTTTTTGCTGTCTTGTCCGTCCCGCTAAACGGACGTGGCTGTTGCAGAAGGCCTATCCTTTTCCCTTGCCTAGTCCGTAGAGAGTGGATGCAAGGCAAGAAGCAGTTTCTCGACAAAGAGGTGGCTCGCTTTCGGCTCTCCGAGCGCGTTCCGTCGTATAATCTCTACCGCCGGCTGGCCGAGGTGGTGGACTGGTCGTTTCTCTACGAGCAGACCCAAGACCTCTATAGTCACACCGGGCAGCCCTCGCTCGACCCGGTGGTTTTCTTCAAGCTCGTGCTCGTGGGCCGGCTGGAAAACCTGGTTAGCGACCGCCGCCTGATCGAGCACTGTGCCCTACGGCTCGACATCCTCTTCTTTCTGGGCTACGAGGTCGATGAGAACTTACCGTGGCACTCGACGGTGAGCCGCACCCGCCAGCTCATCCCAGCCACTGTCTTTGAGCACCTGTTCGACCACGTGTTTGCCCAGTGCGTGGCCCGCGGCTTGGTGAGCGGAGACACACAGGCCGTCGATTCGGCCCCCGTGAAGGCCAACGCGTCACTGGACCGCCTCCAAGAAAAGCAACCGCCGGTCCCTGTGGCGTCCGAGCCGGTAGAGAGGGCATCCCTGGGGGCCACCCCAAAGCCGCCGCACCCCAGCGCGGTGTTATCAGCCCCAGCCCATCGCTTGCGGCGGGAGGCTGCGCGCCGTGCCCGTCGCCACGTTACTACCAGTAGCCCGTTAGGGGCGCAACACGCGCAGGCGCAGCTGGTGAGCAATAAAACGCATTACAGTCCCACCGATCCCGAGGCCCGTATCTCCGTCAAGCCGGGTAAAGCGCGGGCCCTGAATTACCTGTGTTCGTTGGCTGTGGACACCGCCCGGGGCGTGATCAGTCAGGTGCAAGCGGATTTCGCCGACAGCCGCGACAGTGTGCACTTGCCCGGCATCGTGCAGGGGCTGCAACAGCGCTTAGGCGCCAACGGGTTGTACTTACAGGCTGTGCTGGCCGATGCCGGCTACTCCAATGGCGTGAATTATGCGCTGCTCGAGCAACAAGGTATTACCCCGTGGATCCCCGTGTTCGGCAAGTACAAACCCATCATCGAGGGCTTTCCCTATGATCCGCAGACGGATCAGTTTACCTGTCCGGCGGGCGAGACGCTACCCTTCAAGACGTACGATACGAATGCCGACGGCGGGTTGCAGAAGATCTACCGCGCACCCTATCAAGCCTGCCAGCACTGCCCGCGCAAAGGGGCGTGTGCCCCCAAGAGCAAATGCCGCCAGATTACGCGCACGGCCTACGACGCGCACTATCGACGGGCCCTGCAACGACAGCAGAGCCAGCTAGGCCAGCAGATGCGCCTGCGGCGACAAAGCACGGTGGAACCCGTGTTTGGCAGCCTGTTACACCAGTACGGTCTGCGCCGGCTCAACACGCGTGGTCGCGCCAGTGCCCACAAGACGATGCTGCTGGCGGCGATGGCCTACAATCTGAAAAAGCTCCTGAAGTATCAGCCGAAGCAGCTCCTAGGCGTGGCAGTAGCCCTACCCAGGCCTCCTATACCTTGTCCGATTTGCCTGTTCCAGCGAGGCAAAAGGAGCCGCCAACTGACAAACAGACTTAGTGGTCGCGAAAGTACCTAGCAGCGCTTGAGTTCTGCAACAGCCACGGACGTTTTCACGAGATGCCCACTGCCGCCGATCCGGTAGCAGCCTATCTGCTTGGTTTTGTCTCGTTTCCTGTTCCCAGCAATCAACGGCTCGCTATCTTCGTGCGCCCTGACTTTCTGAGAACATACCGATGATTTTTGGCTACGCCCGCGTGAGTACCGCTGGCCAGCAGTTATACCTGCAGACCGATGCCTTGCAGGCCTACGGCTGCGCTGAAATAGCCCAGGAGAAAGTGTCCTCTGTGAAAGAGCGGCCGGCACTGCAACACCTGCTCACGCGGCTACGCGCGGGCGATACGCTCGTGGTGTGGAAACTCGACCGACTGGGGCGCTCGCTCAAAGACTTGGTGACCTTGGTGACGGGTTTGCAGGAGCGCGGGGTGCAGTTCATCAGTCTGCAAGACCACCTAGACACAACCACTGCCCAGGGCCGACTTCTATTCAATCTGTTTGCTTCCTTAGCCGAGTTTGAACGGGACTTAATCCGCGAGCGCACCAAGGCCGGACTCACCGCGGCCCGCGCCCGGGGTCGGCAGGGTGGTCGGCCCAAGGGCCTGTCGAAAGAAGCGCTGTCGAAAGCGCAGGCCGCTCGAACCCTATACTTGCAACAAGACAAGACGGTGGCGGAAATCGGGCAGTTGCTGGGTGTAGGCCGCGCCACGATTTACCGCTACCTCCTCCTCTTAGACGTACCTACAGGCAGCAGTGCCAGACCCCACCAAGGCGTCACGCTTCCAGCTGCTGATGAACGCGAACAATAAATCTTGGGTACAAGCTAAGTCTGTTCAGCACTTCCCGACTTTTAGTTATTCGAGCGCACGCACTCAGATTCAACTCCCTTCCTGTATTTCGCAGGGCAGTGGGGCTGAATGTTTGTAGTCGATTTTTTTGTGTAATCAGTGGAGGGAAGACTTGCTATTCACTAGCTTCATTCAACAATAATCTCGCGAACCATTCGTGCTCGTATGAGAATAAGGCATACGGCCTATTTCGGCCCTACCGCTGTGTAATTGTACCTTTTAACATTATGACTGTTTATCTGAATTGGTAATAGCCGGATCATCTACTAAGTCTCGTACCTCTAATTCTAGTGCTCGGCTTAGGGAGATGAGCAGGTCCAACGTTGGAGCCAGTTGCACAAGTTCGATACGCTTGATGGTGGACTGCTCCACGTTAGCAATGTCCGCCAGTTTCTGCTGCGAGTAGCCATGTTGCTTGCGTAGATAGCGCAACCTCTCAGAGAAAGCCTTCAAGCCAGCAGGATTTTTCACGAGGCAAGCTGCTGCCTGTAGCCATAAAATTTAAGGGTGTATACGCCCTTAAATTTTTTTTATTTCTTAATTTGCGTGTGCCTATTCGCAATAAGTGCCAACGTCGGCTCAAGATTGACTTTGGGCGAGCATCAGTTAGTCGAGTTAAGAATTGCTTTCTTCTGCATGTCACTCATAAACCAGCTAGACTCATATGGTCGTCAACTAGCACGTGCGCTTATGCTCACCAACTACATGAATTACTTTTAGAAAAGGTTCTCCCCCCTACCCTTCTTTTCCCTGCCTATGTCATCCTCTTTTGAACACCTACCGCCATACCAAAGTGTTCCATACCATCTGGCTTCCCAAGCCCTACAAGCGGCGGCGGTAAGCATTGTTCAGAATGTGTTCCAGCAGGACTTTCCTACCTTAACTTCTCGCCAGTGGCCACATGTGGTAGCCACTTGTTATCCGGTATTAGAGGTAGGTGAGTCAAATGTGGAGATTAGAAAAGAGGATTTATCCCGTTTAACTACCTATCTATATGTAATGCATACCAACGTTGCTTCCCCCCTCAGCCTAGCCTATTGCCCTGTCGCTCATAAGCTGAATGGCGTTTTCAAACGAGCTAGCCGAGCTTTGACGCAAGGGTCAGCGTTACCAGCCAGCCAACAGCACGAAGCAATTGAGTTATATCGTTTCGCGCTGGAAGGAATGATTAGTGGTGACGCAGTAGCCGACAACATTTGCCTAGCCTTTGCTTTCCGAGACCCCAACTGGGCGCCACCCCGTCGGGTCTATGTACAATCGATTGCTATGGAGGCAGTAGAGCCTACTGTCTCCGTAGCATCACCGTCGCGCAATCAACGTTCCATCCAAGAACTACCTGAACAATGGGATCATTTACAAGCTTGGTTTAAACAGACCAATGACTCAGCCCGTCCCTGGAGCGTGTCCGGAATTGCTCGGCAGTTGAAACTGACTCAGCCGCTCGTGCGAGCTTTGCTTCTAGCCCCGAAGGGTACCCCGGGATTCAGTCGCACGGCGTTTACAAAGGTTCGATTGCGGCGCCTTCAACGCTATTTCAAACCATATGGCTATAAGATTTCATAAGTCCATGCATTAGATGCGACAGCAAACGTAATGGCCAAGTAGCGCTGACGCTTTCTTATCCATTAGGTAGCAGTATTCCCTATGACAATGCGCAGGCCGAAGCTGGCTGGAGCACGCTCAAAACGGAATTACTGCCCTTGCGAGCGCCTTTTGCCTCGCTCGAAGAGGCTCGCCTGGAAGTAGCCTACTACCTCGATACGTACTTCAATCTCGACCGCAGACACTCCGCTCTGGGCTACCGCTTACCCCACCAATTTGAACTCGACTACCAGCAAATCCTATCTTACTTTTCTGAGCAAGCTTTCTACCTAGTCATACATTGGAGTTGTAAATCGTTTCCGATACGGTCAGTTCAACTCACTACATCGGTATAATTTGAGACCCTGGTTGGGTTTCAGACTGTATTGGCTTGGCTACGCAATTTTTGTTACTGCTTGATCACCCAGCTTTTGCCTTCCTGATCTTTGCGCAAGACGAATCCCTGACTCAGATACACGCGTTGCAAGTGCTCTTCGAATGTGGCGTCAGCAGTCTTATTTTTCTTTACGAGAGTCTGATACACAGGCTCTAGATCGCTCACCTGGAAGCGTACTGCATCTACCTTTTCCACAACTGCTACCTGCCGGACCTTGTGGCGTTCTTGGGCCTGCTGATATTCGGTGACCAGATGACGTTTCGTGATGGCGGTGAAAACAGAACCAGCCAAGCTCTTGACTTTGCCCAGCCGGTGCTTTTCACGCTGCGCCTTCACCACAAAAACTACGTATTCTGGCTCTATTGCGCCCTGTTCTACTAGGCTCACAATCGTAGCCAAACTGCTTGGGGCCAGTCCAACCTGATGCAGTACCTCCTGCCAACCGGCCAGAGCTGGAGGCAGCGGTTCCACTAGCAAGGGCATTTGCTTGAAGATAAACCGAATCTGAAACACGCTCTTTCCTTGCCGGATAAGCTCGTATTCAAACGGCAGATCTGTCTGGCTCAGTTCGATCTGGGCTTTGTCCAAAACCCGCAGCCGAAACAGTGGAAACTGCTTGTATTGCCCATCAAGGTTCAACAAGCCCTTCAGTTCCTCCACGCTCATAACGCGGTTACCGAACGTGGAATATTCTTTCAGCAGCCAGTAAATCCGGTACGAGTGGGGACTTTTCAGCTTGAGCAGCTGCACCACCTGGGCCTTGGTGAAGTTGCGGTGCAATTGCAGTAGATACGGCATCACCTCGTCGTTGAAACGTACCCGCAGGGCCCCCTCCTCTCCGCGGTATTTGGCGTAGGCCATTAGCGGAATCTTATCGAAGTCGGGCGCGTTGCGCCGCTCTTTGCGCTGGGTCAGGGTAGGGCGCTCAATATGCAAAATACGGCTAACCAGTTGGTCGCACATGCTGGCTACCTGCTGGTAGTCCTTACTGCTTGGCCGCCGCCCCGACAAGGCCACAATTTCGGTGAGCGGAATGCACATCTCCCGAAACTCGCTGTCGTCGCGTCCAATGCGGGAAAGCATGGCCATAAACAGGCGCATCTCCACGGTGCTAAGATCGAAGCGAGCATTTACCAGCGCATTGTGCTGAACTACAATTTTGCCGCTAGGCTCTTCGGAAGGGGTAGAGTCGAACAGAACAGTTTGCATTGTCAAGCGCTAAGTAAGCGAGCGAAAGATGCAAAACGTTTGCATCTATTACAACTCTTATCAGCTGTAATACATGGAAGCTGTAGCAGCGGGTCTATTTTTCATTCGCTATTCGTGCTTTTGTAATAGCAAACGTTGTTCACACCTACCCTACTACCCCCGTTTCGTGCTTTTGTAATAGGTTGTCGTGGTTTTTGTAATAGATTGTCGTGGTTTTTGTAATAGATTGTCGTGGTTTTTGTAATAGCTGGTTCGTGGTTTTTGTAATAGATTGTCGTGGTTTTTGTAATAGATTGTCGTGGTTTTTGTAATAGATGAGGCCTATAAATTATTGTATAACAAATAGTTACAATCCCTGTAAACCTTATAAACCTTATAAATAAGGAACAACCTTTTTAAAAGGTGAAAGAGGTCGTTTTTTAAATTTGAAAAGGGTAAGGCCCCTAACATCAGGCAACAAGGCGTTGGCGGGACCATCGACGGTTTAGGTTTATTGCGTCGCGCGGCCGTCGTGGTTTTTGTAATAGATGCTTTTTCGGTATCCGTCAGATTCCTGAGGGTACATGCAAACCAACTATTTAATTATCAGATGTTTGTGTCTTTATCAAATATTGCGTCGAGCTCTTCTCTAAGCTGGTATCTATTACAAAAACCACGACGCAACCCCCTCCCCTACCCTCCCAGCATGGAGTAGGCGGGGGCACCTATTACAAAAACCACGATGGAAACCCGTTGGCCTTGCAATTTCCTACGAGTTGCGGCAACGTAGCGGTCGTGGGGCGGGGGTTGTCGTGGTTTTTGTAATAGGTGTTTTGGGCAGCAGGTGCTTGCTGGCAGATCAGGAGGCGCCGCTTGGCTTGCTGATACGTTAGCGCCGGAGCTTCTTTAAATCGAGGCGGTGCTTTTCCTCCTCCGGCAACGTCCGGTTGGCTTCCGGCAGGTTATCCAGATAATCGCTCAGGGCCTTATCAGTGGCCTTCTTAATCATGAACCCAGGCTTCCAGAACTCTGCCTGCTTCAGGCGCAGGAAAGTGCTTTTGCGGATCAATGTGGTGAAAGACACCTCCATCAGCTCGTCGTCGTCGTCGTTTGATGGGGCTGGTGGCACCGGGGTAGGCTCTGGCGCAACCGGAGGAGCCTTTGGACTAGGTTGCGAGACGGTAGCCGCAGGGGGCAATTGGAGGCCATATAGTAACGCATCCGTTTGTTGCAGAGGAGCTGGCGACTGTAGGTTACGCCCAAAATCAGGTTTCTGCTTTTTCATAACCGGGTCAGGATTTCAGCGGTAAGGTTTTCGTAGTCGGTGGCGCCATTGCTGTCTGGTGCCCAGGAATGGATACTTTCCTTCTGAATCTGAGCTTCCGCCAACGCTACGTTCTCACGGATTGTCGTTTGCATCACCAGTTGGCTCAGTACCCCATCTTCCTTCATCAGGCGCACAATGTCGTGGTGTAGCTTGCGCCGGTAGGTAGGCGAGTACTTTGTAAAGAACACCCCCCCTACCTTCAGGTTTGGGTTGAAGTGCTTCCGCACGCGGGCACAGGCATCAAGCAAGGTGGTGAGACCCTCGAAACCGTAGTATTCCGGCTGACTGGGAATAAATACCGACTGGCTGGCTACCAATGCCGCATACGTCAGGGCCGACAGGCTGGGGGGCGTGTCTAGCAGGCAAAAGTCGAACTGGTCGGCCAAGGGTTCTAATGCTTCCCGCAGTAACATCTCGTAGCCCAGTTGGGTAGCAATCAGCTTTTCCAGGTAGTGCAGATGTGGGGTGGCATTAACCAGCCATAGGTTTGGTTCTACCACGCGCATCACCTCTGCTAGCGTCTTTTCGCCCTGCAACACCTGGCCCACGTGTGCTTCCCCATCGGGCGCAAACGACATGGTCAAGTTGCACTGCGCATCGCAGTCAATCAGTAAGACTTTCTTCCCCATGCGCGCTAGGGTTTGTCCCACATTCAAATTGGATGTGGTCTTACCAACGCCCCCCTTGTGATTAGCAAATGTGATGGTATACATACTGCGTCTTTATGATAATGTTGGCAATGATACGCATTATTGTAATAGCAACAATGGTGTGCATTATTACAATATGTAACATTATAGTAATTTTTATAATTATGAAAATTACTATAACTGTAGTTTTATCTTAATCTAAACTTGGATACATAAATATTTACGTATCAGCACAAAATATTTAAATAATGATAATAGTTATTATAATTATGATCATTTCAACAATTATTGCCATTGTAAGGTATAATCATCATTGTCACAAAGATGATATAATAGCGTGGCTTTATCATTACCATAATTATGACAATTATGAAAACAGCTTGTATATGTTGATGTACATTAAGCTGAGATACATATCCATTAGAAATTTCAAAATGTATCTTGGCACAAGCGGATAGCTTGTTCGAAAGATTAGCTTGACGAGAGTATTAGCCCTGCCACCCGTTGGCGCAATCAGAAGGAGGAGCTAGGCATTTCAATTCACGCAAAATAGCATGGGGTATATGGCACACAGCATCGGGAGTCGGCAGGTGAGCGGGTTGATCTTTCTGCTACTTGTGTTTAGCTCTTACGTTCTCCAACCTCCTGCTTTTGCTTTTTGGTCACCGCAAAGGCGGGGCTTTGTAGTGAAGAGCGCGAGCAAAGACAGCAGCCGGCGCTAGGAAAACCCGGTCATTCCCGGCGATTTTGCCGATCCTTCTGCTATCCGGAAGGGGAGAGTGTACTACGCCACAGGGACTTCATCGGAGTGGGCGCCGCATTTTCCTTTATTTCAATCCACCGATTTGCTCCACTGGCAGCCCATGGGCTATGTGTTGCCACAAACGCCGGCCTGGGCCGCTTCTTCTTTCTGGGCACCCGAGTTGTTTTACCGAAACGGCACCTACTATGTGTACTATGTGGCCCGCAAAAAGAGTAATGGCGTCTCCTGCATTGGTGTGGCTACGGCCCAAGACCCAGCGAAAGGTTTCGCCGACCACGGCATTTTTCTGGAGTTTGGGAAGGAGGCCATCGACCCTTTTGTGCTGGAAGACAACGGCCAGTTGTACATCACCTAGAAAGCCTACGGGCTGGACCAACGGCCCATTGAATTACTTGGCAGTCGGTTGTCCGACGATGGAGTACGGGTGGTAGGGGAGCCCTTTACCCTTCTTCGCGACGATGAAAAAAAAGGCTTAGAAGGACAGTGCGTGGTGAAGCGGGGAGGCTACTACTACTTGTTTTACTCCCTGGGGAACTGCTGCGGCCGCGAGTGTACCTACCAAGTGCAGGTGGCCCGGTCGGCTACGTTGCGGGGACCCTATACGCGGTATGCCAACAATCCTATTCTGGCTGAAACGGAGGCGTGGAAGTGTGCTGGCCATGGCACGCTGGTGACGTCCGCCCACGGCAAGGATTTTTTCCTGTACCACGCCTACAGCAAAACGGCCGACGTGTATACCGGCCGCCAAGGGATGTTGGCTGCGGTCGAATGGAATAAAGCAACAGGCTGGCCTACCCTGCACCCAGAAGGGGATAAGGCAGCGCCGGTGCAAGATTTTCGGGATGATTTTTCCGCAGGCTCGCTCTCGAATGCGTGGCAATGGGATTTCCGCCATAGTCAGCCCACGTGGCAAATAAAGCAGGGGACGCTGTTGTTGGCTGGCTCGGTAGGGGCAGATAACCTAGCCGGTACTGCACTTACAGTTCGCCCGCTAATGGGCACCTACACCGTAACCACAGAGGTAGCAAAGCACAATGCGACGCTGAAGAGCCTAGTGCTGTATGGAGATGCTAGCCAGGCAGTAGGCGTAGGGGTACGAAACGACACGGTGGAAGTATGGGCAGTGAAAGACAAAAAAAGAACGGTGCTGCAAGCCGTTGCCATCAAGGCCCAGCAGCCCGTGCAGATGAAAATGACCGTAGAGCAGGGGAGTAAGTGCCGGTTTTTCTGGCTCAACAGTAATTCTTGGATAGAGGTGAAGACAGGCGGTACGTACTATAAGGCCGACTTCCTACCTCCCTGGGACCGTAGCCCCCGCCCAGGCTTGCTCCACCAAGGGGCCACAACTGATCCGGCTACATTCAACTCTTTTGCGATTTCTTACTAGTAGGTGATTGTAGGGGTTGAGGTAGCGTGGCCAACGGATAGGCATTTGGCACCATGTGCTGAAATTGCTTTAGGTCGGTACAATCTTCAGCGCGTAGGTAATAGCATTAGGCTTTTGCGTGGGTAGCACCACGGCCAGCCCACCTTTGGTATGCTTGACTGGAGCTTGCTCGTTGTGCCCTGTAGGTCTACGCGGTTGATGTTGCGGCTTGCCTACGGTGCGTCTTGAGTAGGAAGCGCCTGGTGGCCGTGGGTGGGTTACCCAGGGCTATGGGGTAGAGCCTACGGTCATTCAGATATTTGCGGCTTTGAAGGGTTTACTCTCGTTGAAGCTTTACGTGTTGAGGGTCGCCATGCTTTCTTTGGACGGGCCATCCCTAAAGATTTTCTAGTGGCGGATGCCGTAAATGGTCTTGCTGTTCACGTGCATCTAGATAGTAATACTTTCCACTACGACTTGTTCTTGTTAAAGCGGAGAAGAGGAGAGCAGAGTGGTAAGAGGAGTGAACCAATAGAACTAAATGATCAGCGCAGTCTACTCTGGGAGCAAAGAGAGGGATATCTCCAGGACTTTCGAATTGCGCAGTTTCTTCAGGTATGTGATAGTGGCTGCCTCAACAATTTCCTGCGGGGTGTTGGGGGCATTGGGAAAGTCCTCCAGCATGATGGCGGCTACTCGAAGAGCTCGTTCGCTGGATTGGGTGAGCGAAAACTTTAGTTTCCCTAACGCAGGCTTTGTGGACTTATTAGTCTTGTGGGTCTTCTTACCAGAACTACGGGACGTGTTAGGAATGGTAGCTGCTGACGCATTAGTAACTGTGTTTTTGGATTCATCTGAAACAGTTGTAGTTGTATTCGAGTGCTGCTCATCAATTGCCATTGATAGTGAGTTGAAGTTTTGGTGAAGAATGGAAAATATAGAAGTATATGGTCGTAAGTAGGTAGCTAACTTCTGTAGCATCAAGGAAAGTTAATAATTGGTACAAATAGAAGAAAGAATAAAATGAGTGATTTTGTTAGAAATCACATATGATTGTAATGAGGGGATAATCAAAGTGAAATATAAAGCACAAAATAGTATTTATTAGTGTTTGAGCACAAGCCGCATATGTACTAATATATACCTGTTATAGAAATAAGAGAATAGTATATCTTCAAGTGAAATGTAGAACCAGTGGCAGCTTCTGCCGCTACAGAAACTTAAAGTTTCAAAAAAGTAGCTGAAACTAGAAAATAGTGGGCTATAGATTTTTGCAGAAATCGTCAGATAGTATAAAAAATCGATTTCTCCACTTTATGAATCTCTCGAATTTCCCCTCTGAGTGATTTTAACCCTTTGAGCGACTTGCTGCAATTTGCTTCAACCCGGTATTATGCGAACGATAAGGTTTCGTCGTGTTGGTCATAAGACCAGAATTGCTCACGGGAGTACTGTTGACTGATTTGCGGAATGGCAGATAATGTGGTCACCAGTGCGAAGTCGCAAAACGCTGATTCGTTAAAAACCGAAAATCGAAGCAAAATGCGGAAGTTGTTGAAAGCGGGGAAACGCAAGCCAGGGTCTACTGGCCAGCAACATGAAAAGTAGCAGCTGAGCATATGTAGGTAAATCTGCTGGAGCAGCATAATTACTACACGCATCGATTTCTTCAACTAGCCAGGTAGGGCATTCTCACAGATCGTGCTGAGGAGGCTAGTTGCGTATGATCTGTAGGCTGTTAGGATCAGCAACAGTAACAAGTTGCTCAGGCCACGATGATGCAGCAGAAGCCAAAAAAGCAAATCTGTAGGTCAGAGCAAATTTGGTACTCAACCAAGCTGATGCCAGAAGTGCAGATTTTACGATAGGCCCATAAGCGCAATACATCGAGCGGAAGTAGTCTAACAGCTTTGAGCTAGTATACTCATCCAATGAAGGTGAACATAGGTTCAAATAGTAGCGCTTTGTCAAGTTGGCGTAAAACGCGAAAATATCAAAACGTAGGAAAGAGATATTTTATAAAATATGATCAAAACTGTAAAATGCAAAATTGTGTATTTTACAGTTTTGATCAAAATGAGGAAAAGCGCTAATTTCTCGAAAATGGCTATTGAGCAATAGTGACTGTTTTGAGCAGAATGTATGCTCCTCCGTTTGCGGAGGTACTGACCACATTTCATGGGTGAACTATGGACGTTGCATACGTCAACATCTGGCCCAGCAAGTGCAACTTGGGGTTGCCTTTTGAATGAATTGAGGCGATTACTCAGAAAGTGGATTGCCCAACTATGGACACTTCATACGTCAACTATAGCTATTTCATACGGTAACATCCAACGCAAATAGACCAATACAGGGCTTGCAAGCGGTTTTGCAAAACTCGTGAGTCTGAGCAACTGGCAAAATCTGATGAAACTATCGCTACCAGTGAAACAGGCGAAACAATAACGACCCCAAAAGCAACGATTCATCCGAAACAGCAATTCCCCGAATTCAGCCAGTGTCAGCAGGCGTAAGTATACGACAGTAGCCCCTAGCCAAAAGCCGCCTGAATAGGCGCTAACGATTAGTTAGCAAAAGGGGCATCACATACTCCAAGCTAAAGCGTTGGTAGTAAGTGATTTAGGGCAAAAATCAGAGATTTTCTGACACCAACAGATAGTTAAATAATTGATAATCAACGTTTTGATCGGTGTAGCATCCCCTCTTTTAGACAATATTTACCCTCGTAATTATTGATATTAAAATTAATAGCTTACTTTTCAAACACAATTTATTAGAAATCAGCCGCATTAGCGGTAACACCAATCAGCTTTATGAGTGAGCAGAGCCGAACTACCTCACCAACTGAAAAGAAGCGCAAACGCTGTGCTTCTAGTGCCCGCCGCCAAGTCTATTTAGCCTATGAGGCACATGCTATGCTGTTGCCAGCCGCCGAAAGGGCAGAGATAACAGCCTCCGAATATGCGTCTGCTGCCGTCAGCTTTTTTGCCGAGCGCGGCCTAAATCCAGTGACTGACCGGGAGCGGGAGGGCCTAGTTATTCAAGCAAAAATTCATGACTTGGAGAAGGTCGTGGCGACCCTAAGCAATCGTCTTTTTGGCTGGCTCACCCAGCATGAAATGAACTTGAACCGGGACTTGTTCGGCTACTTACGCGGGCATGAAAAGACTCTGTTCAGCTACCTACAACAGCAGGAGCAGAACGTCCACGAACACCTCAGTGACCAAGAAGAAATGTTCCTGATGCCCTTGATACAAGAGGCAATGCTGACTAATGTGGAGGCCTTGTATGGCCGGCGATTAGGGGAACAATTGATGCTCACAGCCTTGAATCGGGCGGATGAGTTCCCAGCTAAGCACCGTGAATTTAACAGCCGACGGGATGAGGATGTCAAAAAGAAAGTCGATCAATTCGTAACGAATTTAGTCCCACCCCTTCGGCCGGAGCCTTCGTTGCCGCCCTTAACAGCCATACCTAACCGAGCGGAAAAGTCTACTCCGGCGCCTGCCAACTCAGTGAGTGACGGTTTGCCGGAGTACTTCTAAATCTTCGTTTATTGACCATGTATATCAAGATTATTAATCCGGCAACGACGGCCAGCACGCCTATACTAATCGAGGAAGTGCCCGCCAAGCAACTAATTATCTGGAGGGAGAAGCGAAAAAGCAGGGGCAGAATGCCACGTTTTTTCACTCGGAGCGAGAAGGAATAAGTGGGGAGGAGGCAGTACACCTACTCGATTCCAACCGGAAAGGCTTGCGGAAAGACGAGGCGAAATTCTTCTCCCTGGTCATCAGCCCGAGTGAGAAAGAGTTGAATCACATTAGCAATGATCCGATGAAACTGAAAGCATATACGGCCCACGTGATGCAGGAGTATGCAGCGAACTTTCGCATGAAGTCAGGTCAGCCGCTCGGGGAAAAAGACCTAGTGTGGGTGGCTACCAAGCACGAAGAACGCAAACATCGGGGCCACGATGGCGCCCCCAGTGGCCAGTTGAAAGAGGGCTTACAGACCCACATCCACGTGATGGTTTCAGCCCATAATAAGCAGCAAAAGATCACCCTAAACCCCCTCGGACAAGCCGCTCGGTTTAATCGAGTGGGTTTCTATGCCAAGAGCAATGTCGCGTTTGAACAGGTGTTCGGCCCCCTGCAACAGGACCGAACGCAACGGCGTGACGCAGCGAATAGCTGGGCTGATAAGCAGGCACAAAGCCAGCAAACGCGTCGCCGGACAACGCAAACGGCCGAGGAAATAGCCGACTCTATTCGCCGCCGCGCCGCCGTAAAAGACGGCCGTGCACAACGTCCGAAGCGTGCTTATGTGAATTGTCGATTCTATGAACCAGCCGATGAGAAGCGGGATAGACAGCTATTCGCCCAAGTGGACCGCGCCAATAAAGCACGGTCAGTCGATCAACAACTGGAACATAATAAGGTGTTGGAAGCAGCCCGTAGACTCGATTACAGCAAAGCATTCTATGGCCGGTTAGGGCAATTGGAGCGGGAGGCGAAGCAACAGCACTACCATGATTTGCCATATAAATTCTTACGTACGGGCAAAGATCCCAAGATGGCAGCTCATACGATTGCCGCCCAGATGAAGCAAGATAAACGGCTATTGGAGCAGGTAGAAAGGCTAAATACAAAGCTGCCGAAGAATGGGAAGTTAGACCCCTCTATTGTGTTACAAGTAGCCCGGGAGGAGGACTACAGCAAGGCTTTTTATAGGCGGTTAGGGAGAATAGGCCGGCAAGCAAACACGGCGAAAGTAGTGCGAGAACCCTATGAATTCCTGCGCACAGGAAGGATACAGCGAATAGAGAATACGCTGCCGCCAGACCAACTTGATAGAACAAATACAACCAATAATCGGACTGGCCAATCAGGGCAACTGTCACCTGCCTACAACCGTGCTGGTAGTAGAACAGCCCGCAAGCATACCCCTTCTGTTAGCCGTAATACAGCGGGTTTAGGACGTGATCTTGGGTGGGCGATGGAGACGGAAGGTTACACCCAGAATATTCGTGGTGATGAGGAACGCGATTGAATTTGATAGCGTAATTAAAGTTTTAGTAGCTTGCGGGCATATGACAAGCAGACTCTTGCCGCTACTTCTCCCGCTTACGGCCACGCGGGAGATTCCACTTAACTGGCCCTTGTAGAATAGTGGAGGCCCGATTCGGCTCATTGCGTTGATGCTATTGCTGGTATGTAGCCACCCCGACCAGCAACTACCTTCTTTTTTCATCTCCGGCCGTCACTGACGCTGGCTTATCACCGCCTTCAACATGAACTACAATGATGGTACGGGCGAAGTGCCACTCAATAAACTGGGGATAATTGACTCGGAAGTGCTCTGGGCAGCCCAGCAAGTGACCACCGCATTTCGCGCAGGAGAGATGCGGGAAAAGTTAATGGTGATTCGAGGCCGTTTCGACACACTGCATTTTTGTCAGATTCATGCCTTTGTGTTACAAGACCTCTACTCCTGGGCCGGCCAGACTCGGCACGAGGTGAAATCGAATAGAGGGCCGGCTATTTTCGATTACCCGCAACGAATAACTGGTCCGGATACCTTCCCCTTTGCAGCGGCCACGACGGTCCACCACGAACTGGATAGGATCAGCGTCGCGTGGAAACAGGAAAACGGGCTGCGGGGGCTGGCGCAAGACGAGTTTGTGCAGCGTCTAGCCACGTACTGCGATCATTATGACCATGTAGCGCCCTTCCAGGCAGGTAATGCAGCCGTGCTACTGCTGGTGATCGAACAGTTGGCGCAACACGCTGGGTATACCGTACAGTTCGCCGAGACGGTAGTAGACCAAGCCGGCGTGAATAGTTGGCTTACGTCGATGAAAGATAGGAACGACTGGGCCCAGGTCTTAGCCTCCGTGACGACGCCGGCCCCTGGTCTCGAGGCAGAGATAGCGCGTCGCCCCAGCTTGCGGGAAGAACCGGTGCTCGTACCCCGGGTGCGTCATCAGCTTGCTGACAGCTGGGAACTAAAGCAGGTGGGTGCTTTCTTCTCCTAGTGTTCTCATTCCTACCGGTCGCGTACCATATGCCGCTCTGGGAGCAAATGATGGGATAGATGAGCGTGGCCCAGTTGGCAGGATTGGGGGCCTTTTCAGTCGTTGTTTCGCAGACCCACTCCCTTTTTGACCCTGTATACAGTACCTTGCGGCGTTCCTCTCTCTTCTTCGCCTTGCATGCCCACCGCCCGTACTATCTACGAACAGCCTGAAGCCTGGGAGCATCTGCAAGCGTGGTTTGAGCGCACCAATGATCCGCTGCAGCCCTGGAATGTGTCAGCCATCAGCCGCCAGGTGCGCATGCCGCAAGCCGTAGTGCGTTCTCTGCTCACCGCCCCGAAGGGGTCCTCGCCTGGCCTAAGCCGCGTGGCCTTCACGGTGGCACGGTTGCGCGTGTTCCAGCGCCTATTTCGCCGCTATGGCTACCGGACGCAGATTTCGGAACGGCTGCACCCCACGACAGGGGCCTGCCGGGCAGTACCGGTCCTAGCGGGTGTACAGTTGCAGCCTTATGCCTATGCGTGAGTAGCCTACGGGTTAAATCAGTAGGCACTAGCTGCTAGCCAACGCTGGTCCTCCACTCCTTACTTGATTTGTGCTACCCAACGGGACGGTGCAAGGCTGCATCATGGAAGTGTGCGGTGGCCTCGTGCCTCCTGACCCAACGGGGGCTAGGATGGCGGGAGCGCTATCTTAATCCCGTAATGTTTCCTCGCGATGGATCGTCGAGTAGGAGGTTATTTGCCGGGCCACCACGATGTTTCTCGGCTGCTGCGTAGACTCATCAGACCATCTATTTCCTTCATGCAGATTCGCCGCCTATCACTTGCTGTTGCGCTACGGCTACGTGGACGTGGACAGGATTGGTCGACGATACATGCGAGCGTAACCTATAAGTATTACTAGTTATCTCACGAAGTCAATGGGGGTGAAGTCTGCGAGTTGTTGATTAGTGAGAACAGGGAATGAGAAAATCGGCAATATCTTTCGGGGGTGCTAAGCAGTTAAGGCAAGCGTCTTGTAAAAAGGTCCGTATGTTGAGACGCCACGCCCGCAATGTGTCGTCCTGAAATAAGTTGACCGTTTGAAGTTAGTCCGCCACTGCGTTGACCGCTTTTTGGGTAATCCTAAGAT
>NZ_JAHWGL010000099.1 GCF_019334315.1 Hymenobacter profundi | reverse complement strand
AAATGCGCCTGGTAGGGCCAGATCAGGGTCGGGTCGGGGCTGGGGGTAGGAAGTCCCGGCGCAACGGGCGGTGCGGCGAGCAAGGGGAGGGTCGTCAGCATACAACAGCGGGGTAAAAGCGCCGCCGGATGCGTAGCGGGCAGCGCCCACCGCAGGGAAGCGCGGCGGTTAGTTAGCAACCGCCGAAAGCCCCTTCTGGTTGCGCTTACAGCTGAAATACTATAGGTAGCACCATTTTTTGCCGTACGGGCTTTCCCTGAAACCGGGCCGGCTCCCACTTGGGCGCAGCCTTAATCAGGCGAATAGCTTCCTCATCCAGCCCTGAGCCCAGGCGCTTGGGTACCTTCACATCGGTGAGCGAGCCGTCGGGCTGAATCAGAAACTCCACCATCACCCTACCCTGAATCTTGCGCTGCCGAGCCAAAGCAGGATAGCGCTGGTTTTGCTGCACCCACTCAAAAAAAGCATCGGTGCCGCCCACGGGCCGGGCCGGCGAGTCAGCTTTCACGGTAATGGGGCCGCCGTTGGGGTTGGGGGTAGGGGCAGTGGTGCCGTTAGCATCGACTGGAATCTGGAACGTAACGGGGACCGTGACGCGCTGGCGCACTTTCTGGCCTTTGTGCTCGGCGGGCGTCCAGCGCGGGGCGGCAGAAATCAGCCGGATGGCTTCGGCGTCCAGGGCCGGGTCCACGGGCTTGTCCACCTTCACCTGCGAGATGCTGCCGGTTTTTTCTATCACGAACGACACCGGCACTGTGCCTTGCTTACCGGCCTGCAAGGCCTGGGTAGGGTATTGCTGATGCTCGGCCAAATACTGCGCGTAGGCCTCCACGCCCCCAGCCGGAATGGCGGGTTTCTGTACCTCATCGTAGATTTCCTGCGGATCAGCTTTCGGATATTTCAGCTTCTGCTGGGCGTGGGTGGTGAGGCTGGCGGTGCTGAGCGCAAATAAAAAAGCAAGGCGGGGTAGGAGGCGGGGCATGAGGAAAGTAGTGAGAAACCAGGTAGGCGGGGCAACAACCGCACCAGCCATTCGGTGCGGCGCACCCCGTATCTTTGAACAAAATCTGTTTCCATTACCGTGCCCGAAACCAGCTTCCGCCCGCTTACCGTTGCTCCCGTTGATGTGTTCACCGAGAACGTGACCACCCACGCCGCCCGCGAAACCTACTTTGCCGGTCGGCACCGGGTGGTGGCGTGGGTACGAGTAGCGGCCTTTGCCGCTGCCGGGGTAGGGGCGTATTATTTTCTTTCCGCAGGAATGTTGGTGCCGGCACTGGCGGTGCTGTTTGCGCTGTATCTGGTATTTCTGGGTCTGGTGCGCTGGCACGATACGATAGGCTACCAACGCGAGCAGCACCGCCTGCTAGCCCAGCTCAACCGCGATGAGCTGGCCCGGCTGGAAGGCAAGCTCAGCAAGTTCGACGCGGGCCTGCGCTACCTCGATGCCGCCCACCCCTACGCCGCCGACCTCGACGTGTTCGGCGCGCACTCGCTCTACCAGTTGCTGAACCGCGCTACCTCCCGCCTGGGCCACGACTGGCTGGCCGGCTGGCTGCTCGCGCCCGCGTCCGCCGCGGAGGTAGTAGGCCGGCAGCAAGCCGTGGCCGAGCTGGCCCCCGATGTGGCCTGGCAGCAGGAGTGGCAGGCACGGGCACGCCACTTCCCCCAGCAGGAGTCCGATCCGCGCACCTTCACGGCCTGGCTCCGGCGGCCCAATTTTTTCGCTGGTAAAAGTTGGCTGAAACCCTTGCTGATAGTGCTGCCCGTGCTAGCCGTGGGTAGCATAGCCGGTTGGCTGCTAGACTACTGGACAATCTGGCCGCCGGTAGCTGTCATTGGTCTGATTAGCCTGCTGAACGCGCAATTTCGCGCCGCCCGCGACGATTACTACCAGCACAGCGCCGCTGTGCGCGACGCCCTGCGCGCCACCCGCGACCAACTGCCACTGTTTGAGCAACGCACCTGGCAGGCGCCTCGGCTACGGGCACTACACACTACCCTGCACGCCGGCGGCACCGCCGCTTCGGCGCAGATTGGGCAGCTGGCGCGCATCGCGGGGCTGTTCTCGGCCCGGCAAACGCCTTTCGGTAACCTGTTTATGAACAGCCTGTTTGCCTGGGACTTGCAGTGCATGTGGCGGCTCGAAAACTGGAAAGCCCAGGCGGCCACCAACCTCGACGCGGTGCTGGAAGCCAGCGCTGAGCTGGAAGCTCTGGTGAGCTTAGCGGGTTTAGCCTTTGCCAACCCTACCTACGTGATGCCCGAACTGAGCCCAACCGAGCTGGAATGCACGGCCACGCAATTGGGGCACCCGCTCATCTTCGCTCGCCAGCGCATCACCAACGATTTCAGCATGAAGGGGGTAGGGCACACGGGCGTAATTACCGGCTCCAATATGTCGGGCAAAAGCACCTTCCTGCGTACGGTAGGGCTGAACATGGTGCTGGCCCAAGCCGGCGCCGTGGTGTGCGCCGCCAGCATGCGCCTGAGCTCGGCGCAGGTATACACGGCCATGCGCACCCAAGACAATCTGGCCGAAAGCACCTCCTCCTTCTACGCCGAGTTGAAGCGCCTGCGCCTGCTGCTGGAGCTGACTAGCACCGGCCAACCCGTATTTTACCTACTCGATGAGATTTTGCGCGGCACCAACTCGCTAGACCGGCACCGGGGCGCGCACGCCCTCATTCACCAGCTACACCAGCGCCGGGCCAGCGGCCTCATCAGCACCCACGACCTAGAATTGGCCGCTCTGGCCGACGAGCTACCCGGTGCCGTGCAGAACTTCAGTTTTAACAGCACCATTGAGGGCGACGAGATTCGCTTCGATTACCAACTGACGCCGGGCGTGTGCCGGGCCTTCAATGCCAGTAAGCTCATGCAACTCATGGGTATAGCTATTGAGGAAGAAGGGTAGGGGATTAAAATGGTTTTAATCAGAAGATTAAATCGTTTTAATGTGTGAACCTACGTTGTGTGGTTTGCTTTTATACGTGCAACTTTCGAGAATAATACTGGTAGAAGACGACGGCATGGGTGTTACAGCTCTGTTTTCTTCTACTAAATTGTCGCACTTCAACGAGGGTGTGCCCACAACCTAACCCGCACCCTCGTAGCATTCCTACCTATGTACATTCGTGAAAATCTGCGCTGGCGTGTTATCTGGAAATACGCCTGGAAAAGTTTGTTGATCTTTTTGATTTACGATACGATTGTCTGCTACCTGTATGGCCCGCTCGGCTTTCGGTCATTGGATATTCCGTGGCAGCCAGTGGGCACGTTGGGCGTGGCGGTGGCTTTTTACGTGGGCTTCAAAAACAACGGTTCCTACGACCGTTTCTGGGAGGGCCGCAAGCTGTGGGGCGGCATTGTGAACTACAGCCGCACCTGGGCTATGGAAGCGCTGGAATTTGTGACGTCGGTGGTGGATGCGCCCGATGTGCAGGCGGCGCCCGCCTCGGCCGAGGAACTGACCCAGCGGCATCGCCGCATGGTGTACCGTCAGATTGCCTGGATAAATGCGTTGCGCCTGAACCTGCGTCGCCAGCCTGAGCTGTGGGACGAGGCCGTGGCGCCCTTCCTAGAGCCAGCCGAGTCGGAGCAGTTGCGCGGGTTTGCCAACCCGCCCGCCCAGATTTTGCGAGCCCAAGCCGCCGAAATGCGCGTGCTGCGCGAAAGTCGCGGCCTGCTCAATGACTTTCAGCACGTGACCATGATGCGGGTGCTGGAAGAGCTGTACAACCTGCAAGGCGCCTGCGAGCGAATTAAGAATACACCCTTCCCGCGCCAGTATGCTTACTTTAGCTGGGTGTTTGTGTGGATGTTTGCGGCGCTGCTGCCGCTGGGCCTCATCGGCGAATTCGAAAATATGGGTCCTGGCCACTTCTGGCTCACGGTGCCGTTTTCGGTGCTGGTGTCGTGGGTGTACTACACCATCGAGTGGGTAGGGCACCACAGCGAAGACCCTTTCGAGAATGAGATGAACGACGTGCCGATGACGGCTCTCTGCCGCAACATCGAAATAGACCTGCGCCAAATGCTGGGCGAAACCAATATGCCGCCCAAGATTGAGCCTGTGAACGATATCCTGTACTAAGCCACGTTGACTGTGGTGAACCACCAAAACGTCATGCCGCACGCCGCGGCATGACGTTTTGCTTTTTAGGTCCCGACTTTGCAGGTCGCCGTTGCGTATAGGCAACGCGCTGCTTGTGCTACCGCTCTATGGCTACCTTTTTTCGTAATCTACAATACTTTTTTGCCAGCCAGGATTTCTCCGATGGGCTGCGCACCACCGTGGGCATCCTGACGCCGGCGTTGGTGTGTTCACTTTTGGGCCACCTCGAAATGGGCATGACGCTCTCGCTGGGCGCAGTGGGCGTGAGCGTGACCGACACGCCCGGTCCCGTGAAGCACAAGCGCAACGGCATGCTCTACGGCGCGCTGTTCGTGTTCGTGACTACCCTGCTCACGGGGTTTGCCCGCTTGCACCCAGTTGCGCTGGGGGTAGAAATTACCGTGCTGAGCTTCTTTTTTTCGATGCTGCTGGTGTATGGTGCCCGCGCCGGCGCCGTGGGCACGGCTGCGCTGCTGCTCATGATCTTGCAGATGGACAAGCCTCTGGCTCCGGCCGAGGTGCTACCCAATGCCCTGCTGGTGCTGGCCGGCGGGCTGTGGTACATGGCGCTGGCGCTGGCCTTTTTCCGAGTGTTGCCCTACCGCGCTGCCCAACAGGCACTGGGCGAAAACATTCACGCCGTAGCCGATTTCTTGCGCATTAAGGCCGAATTCTACCGCACCACCACCAACCTCGACGACGACTACCGCCGCCTGGTGGCGCAGCAGGTGACGGTGAGTGAAAAGCAGGATGCCACCCGCGAAATTATGTTCAAAACCCGCCGGCTGGTGCAGGAATCGACGCGCACGAGCCGCCGGCTGGTGCTCACCTTCGTAGATATGGTGGACCTCTACGACCACATCACGGCCACCTATTTCGATAATGCGGCCCTTCGGGAAAAGTTCGGCCCCACGGGTATTTTAGAGGAAATAGCGGTGGTGATTGAGCGCCTGGCCGACGAGTTGGATGCCATCAGCTTTGCCATCCAGACCAACCGTACCCACCGCCGTACCACCGACCTCACTGCCCAGCTGGAACAACTCAAAACCCGCATTGACGCCCTCACCGGCGACGAGCAGGTAGGCAGTACGCTGGTGCTGAAAAAGGTGCTAGTCAGCCTGCGCAACCTCACGCAGAGGGTAAAGGATATTGTGATATACTTTCAGGCCGATGCCGAGCTACCCAAGGTGGCGCGGGCAGCCAACGCCCGCGAATACGCCCGCTTCGTGTCGCCGCTGCGCTTCAGCTGGGAGGCTCTGCGCGACAACCTCACGCTCAGCTCCTCGCATTTCCGTCATGCCGCTCGCGTGATGCTGGCCTGCGTGTTCGGCCTTCTGGTGTCCAAGCTATTCTTCACCGGCCATCACAGCTATTGGGTGCTGATGACTAGTACGCTGATGCTCAAGCCCTCCTTCAGCCTGACCAAGCAGCGCAACTACCAACGCATTATGGGCACGCTAATCGGGGGACTAATTGGGGTGGGCGTGCTGTTGTTGTTGCCTACCCACCCGCGGGTGCAGTTTGGGCTGCTGGTGGTCTTTATGCTCACGGCCTACAGCTTCCAGCGCCGCAATTACGTGGTGATGGTCATTTTCCTGACGCCCTACCTGCTCATTCTCTTTAGCTTCATGGGCCTGGCCTATTTTAATGTGATTGAGGAGCGCGTGACCGATACGGCCGTGGGCTGTGCCATTGCGCTGGCAGCGTCCTACCTGCTGTTTCCCAACTGGGAGTCAGACCAATTGCGCAGCTACATGCGCGCTGTGTTGCAGGCCAACATGGCATACCTCCAACAGATTGCCCAACGCCTGAGCGGCCAGCCGCCCTCTCTCACGGACTATAAGCTGGCGCGCAAAGACGTGTACATCAGCTCGGCCAACCTGGGTGCCGCTTTCCAACGTATGCTCTCGGAACCCAAGAGCAAGCAGCGCCATAACTCCGACGTGCATCGCTTTGTGGTGCTCAACCATATCCTTTCATCCAACATGGCCACGGTGGCAGCCTCTTTGGAAAATGGCGTGCCCCAGCACGCCCGCGACGGCCTGCGCCCAGTGAAGCAAGCGCTATCGGCGCTGCAACGAAGCGCGCAGCAACTGACTCCGGCTGCCCCGGCTCCTGCGCCGCCTATCCCGGCCGCTTCTCCAGCTTCAGCCACCACCGCCACCCTCACTGCCGACGACCGGCTGCTACTCGATCAACTGGAGTTCTTGCAGAAAGTCAGCAGCGACATTGGCCGCACCACCGAGCAAGTACTGGCCGAGAACGAGGCTCCAGCTTATAAAAAGAGTCCGGTAGTGGCCGGAAGCTAAGCCAATTTGGAGTGCCTTCCAGAACCTACCCTCTGTCAAATACTCTGTGAAGCATCTGGTTATCCACAAAAGCACGGTTTGTGGTATTTCACCTTTTTCTACCTGTATGTGATGCAGAGCATCCCGGCAGGCTTTGGGCTCACGGGCTTAGTAAACTACTTGATTGGCAAGGGGCTATTCGCCGAAACCGTAGCCTCGTTTGGCGTCATCATAGGCCTGCCCTAGGCCATTTAGTTCGCGTGGGGCCCCTTATCGACAAGTATCAATACTCCGTGATTGGGCACCACAAGCAGTGGGTAGTGCTCACGTAGTTCGTGGCTTTTCTGGCTTCGTTGAGGCTGCTGCTGGCGCTTCGGCGACAACAGCCACTGATGCACAACCTAGCGGTGTTGAACACCGAGTGATTTTGTGCGTTGTTCTCCTAAAGCTGGTGTATTCCGTATAGCCGGAGATAGTCTTTCCTTAGCACTTTCCTGAATGCAACTCAGTTCAATCTACATTGTAATGGGCGTGTCGGGCAGCGGCAAAACCACGGTAGGCAAATTGCTAGCCGAGCGGTTGGAGCTGCCTTTCCATGACGCCGATGATTTTCACCCTGCCGCCAACATTGAGAAGATGAGCAACGGCATTCCGCTCGACGATGACGACCGGGCCGGCTGGCTGGCCGATATGGCCAAAGCCATTACTAAATGGGAAACTACCGGCGGTGCCGTGCTGGCGTGTTCTGCGCTGAAAGAAGCTTACCGCCAAACATTGCAGGGCGGTGCCCGCCAGTCCCTGCGATGGGTATTTCTAGACGGCTCCCGTGAACTATTGAGCGACCGAATCGAACACCGAAAAGGCCACTACATGGCCGTCGATATGCTGGATTCGCAGCTGGAAACATTGGAAAAGCCGGCGTATGGTTTGCACATCGAGTTGCGCAAAGAGGAAACGCCCAAGCAGGTGACCGATAAAATCATGCAGGCAGATATTGCGTCGGAAACCAAGCCTGCGTAGGTAGGCTGTCGCTTCATCAAGCTTTGGACTAGCTGAATAGGGTAGCCTTTGCGTTTATTCTATTATTCTATAGCCAAGAAACACAACCACCCTACTGCGTTGCGTAGTAGGGTGGTTGTGTTTCTTGGCTATAGAATATCCCGATTACTCCGATTTTTTCCGGCCGGAGCCGCTTTTCTTACCGCCGCCGTCTTGCTTATTGACAGTGGCCCAGGCGCGTTTTTCGGCTTCTTCTTCCGATACGCCGCGTTTCTCGTAGCTTTCTTCAATGTGTTCGGCCTGCCGCTTCTGCTTGTCGGTGTAGGCCGATTTATCTCCTTGTGGCATGATATAAAGTGCGTTAGGTGAAAGGTAAACGAACAGTTTTCCTATACGCGTTACCTACGCGTGCGTTATAGCTGGGCTTCCATCGGGCTTGAAGCACACTGCGTATCTTCGCGCCTCATTTTACGCAAGCTGCTATGCGCCAACTCGCCGTCGTTCCGCACCCCGAAGTCAAAATCACACTTTTCGCCTGGAATGGCAAATACCTGATTAAGCTAGAAAAAGGCATGTTTGAACAAACCTACAAGGTGAGCGAAATGGACATCACTAGTGAAGACGACGTGCACGCTCTGCTCGACCAAGAATTTCTACAAGCGGCCATTGCCCGCTTCGCGGGCATGCGCACCGATTTGCAAGCTGCTTTTGACCGACACGATCTGTAGGCGGTGGAAATGGAATACAGCTTTTGCATGACTAAAAAGCCTATTATTATCCTGCTGCTGCTCGGTAGCCTTCTGGCAGTACTACCTCTGTCTGCTGCTGCCCAGCTCTACGAAGCACGTAACGGCTCTGTGAATGTGGAGCGCCAGGCGCGCGACGCGGTGCAGGTACAGACCGACGGCTCGGCGCAATGGCTGCGCGACTTTTGGCAATCCTGGCTGAAAGACACCTATAACATCCGACTGAAGGGCAACGGTATGTTGGGGGTAGGGAAAAAGGATGTGCTGGAAGCGCAGCAAGTGCCCGTGTCAAGCGTGTCGGGTAAGCTGCTGAATTTCTACTCCATCATCGTAGCACCTACTGATTCCACTGCCCAGCTAAGTGTCTACGCCGCTTTCGATAAAACTTCCTACCTCAGTGCCACCAGTACACCCAGCGAATACGCGGCGTTGCGCAACATCGCGCAGAGCTTTGCGGCCGCTGCCCGGCAAAAAGCCTACCGCGAGCAACTGGTAGCCGCAGAGGAACAGCTGCGCGCCTCCGAGAAGGAAAAGGAACGCCTCGCCAAAGACGTAACGAATCTGCAAACCAATACGGCTGCCAACCTCCTCAAGATTGCTACCCTGCAAAAGCAAAACGAAGCCAACGTATTGCAAGCCCGTCAAGATTCTGTAAAGCTCGTACGTAATACCCAGGAGTTGGAGCTATACAAGCAGCGCGTGCAGCGCCGCCGCGACCAACTATCAGCTCTCGACCGTAAATAGCTGCTAGCGTAGCCGTCACAAATAGTTTTTCGTACTGTCTTTTATGGAAAAAGACCCCTCGCCGCTCGATACGCTCCGCCAGCTCAAAGAATGGCTGGATGCCGGTGCCATCACGCCTCAGGAGTTTGAAGCGCTGAAAACTAAACTAGTTTTCAACCAAGGAGTCCACCGCGAAGGTCTACCCCTACCCGGTACGCCATCCGTGGAGCCCACCACCGAGCCAGATCCCCTCGCGCCAACTGCCCAGCCGCCGTACTTGGCGCCAGGCGCGGCTGCGGGGCCGGTAGTACCATTGGCTCCCTCCGCTATTCCTGACCCAGAGCCCACGTCGGCCGGGCTCGATCCGCTGGCACCTGGTGTGGGGCCTGTGCCAAGTGAGGCCGAATCGCGTAGCCCCTTGGGAATTATTCTGATTGTGGGAGGCATTGTGCTGCTTCTGGGCCTGATGGCCTACCTAGTATTCGGTGGGCGCGAGTCAGAGCGCCTGACCAGTACCTCACAAACCGCCGCCGATTCGGTAGCCGTGCAGCCAGAGGCAGGCCCCCAGGCCGAGCAAATTGAGCTGCCGCCCGCCGCTGCCCCCGAAACCGTACGGGTGGCGCCAGCAGTGCTACCCGCAGCTCCTATTCCAACCACCGATTCAGGATCAACGGCTGCTACGGCAGCCCCTTCTGCCGCCGATGAAAAAGCGGTGCGCACCCGGGTGCAGCAGGCGCTTGCTGCGTATTATACTGATCTGCAAGCTGCCCCTTTCAACGCCGAAGACCACTTTGCTCCGAATGTAGAGCGGTTCTACACCCTGCAAAATACCACGCCTGAAGCCATTAGTGCCGACCTCGTTGCGTCACATTTTCCGGAGTTTACGGAGGAGCAGACACAGATAGTGCCAGGCAGCCTGAAGGTAGAACCCGCCGCCGAAGATGGGACCCGTACTGCTACCTACCTCGAAACCAGTACCGCTTTCCGGCAGTCGCGCCAGCAGCACCAGCAAACCAAAGCGCAAGTGCGGGTACGCTTCGACCCAGATTACAAAATCGTGTATCTGCGCCAGGAGCGTTTGCTGGAAAATAAATTTACGGAGTAGCCCCGTGCTACTTGCTTTCCTATGACAGCCTACAGAAACCTGCGCTGGACAAGTAAGGTAGGCCTGCTGTTGCTGATGGGCTTGCTTTCATCTTGTCTGAAGCTACTGAAGCCGGGACATCCAATCAGCAAGGAAATGCCTCCCCTCGCTCCTGATTACAGCAACGCGGCCAACTGGGCGGCCTTGCCTACCCGCCTCGACTCAGCCGATACTGTACCCTACGGCTCCAACCTGCGCGACCAGCAGCAAAACGCCAGCGCCGATGTATTCTTTGTGCATCCCACGACGTACTATCGTCGCAAAACCTGGAATGCCGCGTTGGACGACGAATTGGTGAATAAGATTACCGATCGGGAAGTCATCCGTAAGCAGGCCAGCGTGTTCAATGCAGCGGGGCAGATCTATGCTCCCCGCTACCGGCAAGCTACTTTATATGCGTTTTTTGAGAACAAGCGAAAGCACAACGGGGAGAAAGCGCTAGACTTGGCATATACCGATGTGAAGGCTGCTTTCACATACTATCTGACTTACTACAACCAAAACCGGCCGATTATTTTGGCTAGTCATAGCCAGGGCACTGTATTAGCTACTCGCTTGCTGCGCGAGTTTTTTGACCAAGACCCGGCTCTGCGCCGCCGGTTGGTAGCGGCCTACCTTATCGGCTACAAAGTGCCCGCCACCACGTACCAAGTGCTGCAACCGTGCACCGACTCCACTCAAACTGGCTGCTACGTGAGTTGGAATTCCGTCAACTGGCGGAAACCGTTTCCGCGTTTTGAAGGCGGCGTGGCCGTTAACCCCCTTACCTGGACTACTGATACCACGTACGCGCCCGCGACCCTCAACCAAGGTAGCGTGCCCCAGTCTTTCGACCGTATCGACCGCGGCGTGGCAGACGCTAAGGTGCACGATGGCCTCGTGTGGCTCCACGACCCAGATGCCAACGGCTATACAAGGGTCCGAATTTTCGGACACCACAAGCTACACTATTCCTTTCATTTAGTAGACTATGGCTTGTACTACCTAAACCTGCGCCATAATGCACAAACGCGGTTGCAAGCTTGGCACTCAACTCACCAGTAGCCCTATTTTCAGGTAGGAAGTAGGCTCCCGCTTATAATAAGTGTACAACAAAAAGCCCTGGTATCTATACAAGATACCAGGGCTTTTTTGCCATAAGCAGCGTATTAGCTCAATACGTCGGTATGCGATTTCAGTACCTGACGGGCAACAGCCAGGTTCGTGTCGCGGGAGTTCACAGCTAGGTAGATGAACTTTTGACCGTTGGGCGACAACTTCAGCAAGTGCAACTGATCTGTCAGCGTTAGCAGAATGTCTTGGATAGTCTGGTTCAGCTTCAGGGCCGAAATAGCCTTCAGCTTCTGCTTTACTACCTCTGTGTTGTAAGCGGCAGCCGTTTCGATATCGAAGCTGGCTACGTTTGAATGAGCAGCCAAAGGCATACCCGTTTCAGTTTCAACTACTGCTACCGCTACTAGCGAGGGCAGTTCTTTTAAAATTTCTTGAACCGTTTGGTTGGGAGCAACAGTAACGCTCATGGCAATAAGTAAATATGAAAGTGAGAAAACAAGGTGAAGCGTAGTTTACTGACTGGAGTGCTTACGCAGTACTTCGCGTGCCAAAGCCAGGTTGGTATCGTGCGTATATACTAGTAGCAAGCAGCCCCATTGTTGGTCTGCCGTTAGGCGAAGCACGTGGAACTGTTCGTCTAGTACTAGTACCAGATCTTCCAACTGCTGCGTAGCCAGCCCTGGCTGGGCCGATAGGCGCGCTAGATGCCGCGCCGTAGCTACCGCATGCGTAGTTACTTTATAAGGGTCTGATTGAGCCTGTTTGGTGTAAGCCGCCAACAACCGTCCAGAACTCAGATCGACAACGGTAGCTAGAAGCAGTTCAGGTAATTCCTGAAGTATTCCTTCCAATATCTCAGTTGCCCGTTCGCGAGAGGCGCCAGTGACATCACTCGTAATTTTCCGAACGGCAACTTTTTGCAGGAATGGAATTCTCATTTGAGTAGAACTCTATCTGGTTCCAACAGCTAGAGGTAGTAAGAATATCAGTGAAGTAAACTGCTAAGCAGAGGGGAGCAAAACACTCCCTACTCACAGCAGCTGACGGCCAATTGAACGAATAAAGAAGCCAAGTTCGATGTCTTCTGTTTATCCTGTTCAGAAAGCCTTCATGATAATTACAGGCCAAATAGAATGCCAAAAATACAATTACTGATTCCCATGGGTGAAAAATATGCGGTGATATAAGGAGCAGTAAAGTATTCCTTTGAATTATAGTATAAAGCCACTCTATAGAGCAGCTTATACACTACAATGTACTATCAATGGAAAAGCTATACACTCCATATACCACCGCCACAGCCTTCTGCGCTAGCAATTAAAAGAAGAGCCAGTGACGCTTAGGCTTTTTCGCTTTTTCCATGTTAGGTACGAGGGTCATATTTTCTACAGCACCACCTTTCACCTGAATTTCGTCGTCGCTGTAACCTGCATAGCCGTATTGAAGCGTGGTTGGGCGGCCAGCCGGAACGCGTAGCGAATAGTTACCTTGTGCATCGGTGCTTACGCCCCGGCTTGTGCCTTTCTGCAGAACAGTGGCGCCTATCAATGGCCGACCGTTCTCGTCCAGAATGCGGCCACGCACAACTACTGTTGCTGCATTGATTGAAGCTACTGAAGCTACTTCAGCTACCGAGGTTTCAGATGCTACTACGGTAACAGGTGCAATAGCGGTATTCTCGATTGTGCGGCCAGAGTTGGCGAATACGGCACCACCGACCAATACGCTACCTACTAACATAGAGGCAGCACGACGACGAAAACGTTGGGGCTCCGTCCGGATCAAATCAAACTGCCGTTGCACCCAGCCTACAGGCTGCACTTGGTGGCCTTGCTGCTTCATTTCGTAGAAGCGGCGTAAAGTAGCATCAGCATGTGCACTGTTCGCTTTGATGTAAGCATCAACAAGCGTCGTGTTTTCAGTCGATAGGTCGCCACGGAGGTAAGCGTCGCGGTATACCGAGAGTAGTTCTCCCGAAATGGGATGAAATGGGTTGGCGCTGAGTTTCATAATGAGCTGTGTTGTTGTAAAAGTGCCATTGATTTTGACAACACAAAATTCAATAAAAAAATGGACATAATCTATTCGTAAAATGATGTTAGTAAAGGGTTTGAACCTACTGTATCTTCGATAAATTCAGTTATATACACGGTAAATAGCGCAATTTGCCAACTGAGTTGTATTTGAAAGCATTTAGATATTTATTTTAATAGTACAATTATATTAGATTATTTATAAATTATATTATATAAATGAAACTAAGTTTCTATTTTATAGAACTTGCTTTACAATTTTGGGAATAAAGTAAATCTATTTCGACCCAGTTTACGTACGCGAAGATCCAAAAGTCAGATCAGCTGATTTAATTCTATTTATTTGTATAATATTTATATTTATTATATATAATTTGATAAAAATATGTTATATTATATAATTTAAGTACAATTATTTTGTCATGATGTTGCTGCTGTTTATGACCAGTATGAATAAAAAGGAAGAGCCCGCTACCAATAGGTAACGGGCTCTTCCTTTTGAACGATAACTTTATACTCAGGCGTGGTTATGCAATAGCAACACGCTTGAAGTCAGTTACAGTCATGCCTTTGCTGGTTTTGTCAAGCAACTGAGCGATAGTAACAGAGTTGTCTTTCACGAACTCTTGGTTGAGCAAGGTGTTCTCCTTGTAGAACTTGTTGAGTTTGCCTTGAGCAATTTTCTCCAACATAGCCTCAGGCTTGCCTTCAGCACGAGCCTGCTCCTTGCCAATCTCAATTTCGCGCTCTACAGTAGCAGAGTCTACACCGTCTTTGTCAACAGCAACGGGTTTCATAGCTACAATCTGCATGGCTACGTCGCGGCCTACCTCATTAGTGTTGGCGTCGCCTACGTTCTTCAGGCCTACCAGCACACCTTTTTTATTGTCGGAGTGGATGTACGAAGCAACTTTCTCAGCAGTCAGCGTTTCGTATGCTACGATGTCCAGCTTCTCACCAATTTTGCCCATCAGGTCAGTGATGTGTTCTTGCAGCGAGCGGCCATCTTCCTGCTTTGCGGCTAGCAAGTCTTCCTTGGTACCAGCATCCGACTTCACAGCGGCGTCTAGTACTTGCTGGGCCAACTTGCGGAAGTCTTCTACTTTAGCAACTGGCTCGGTTTCGCAAGCCAGGGCTACCAGTTTGCCAGTAGTGCCATCTTCGCTTACGTTTACCAGCACTACGCCTTCAGCCGTAGCATTCTCAGCACGCTTATCCGCAATTTTCTGACCCTGCTTGCGCAGAATGTCGCGGGCGGCTTCAAAGTCGCCGTCTGCCTCGGTCAGTGCTTTCTTGCAATCCATCATGCCCGCGCCGGTCATAGCGCGTAGCTTGTTCACGTCTTGGGCGGTAATTGCTGCCATTCTTCGTGTATGTTTAGGAGTTGGGTGATACTATTGTAAGTGAACTGCACGCTGAGTGCATATTCTGGATAGGTAGTGCAAAAGTCTTGCAAAGCACCCGGAGTCTGCCATATCGACACATGCAACAGGCTGCCTACCCAAAAGAAAGAGGGAACACCGGAGCCGAGTGCTTCGCATGTTCCCTCTCACTCAATCAATGGGCCAGAGCCTATTCGTCGGCAGCTTGTTTTTCCTGGATGCCTTCGTCTTCCGACTGCTTCCGGTCAGACTCTTCTTTATCTACCTTCCGTTCCGACAGACCTTCTTCAATGGCCTTACCGATTACACCGATAATCAGCGAAACTGATTTCGAGGCATCATCATTAGCCGGAATTGGGAAGTCTACCAATTCGGGGTTGGAGTTGGTGTCCACGATGGCAAATACCGGGATGTTCAGCTTTTGGGCTTCTTTCACGGCAATGTGCTCACGCTTCACATCTACTACGAACAGCGCAGCAGGTAGGCGGCTCAGGTCGGCAATGCCGCCCAGTACACGCTCCAGCTTCTCACGCTCGCGCGACATCATCAGCTTCTCGCGCTTAGCAAGGGCTGCGTATGCCGTATTTTCCTTCACCATCTTGTCGATGGTGCTCATTTTCTTCAGCGACTTGCGTACGGTAGCGAAGTTGGTGAGCATACCACCCAGCCAACGGTCGGTTACGTACGGCATTTTGAGGCGCTTAGCCTCTTCCGTTACGATTTCCTGCGCTTGCTTCTTAGTAGCTACGAACAGTACTTTCCGGCCCGACTTAGAGATCTGACGGATAGCAGCAGCTGCCTGATCCAACGAAACGAGGGTCTTGTTCAGGTCGATAATATGGATGCCGTTCTTCTCCATGAAGATGTACGGCGCCATTTTCGGGTCCCACTTGCGCGTAAGGTGACCAAAGTGGGCACCTGCGTCAAGCAGTTCTTTATATGTGGTGGTCTGAGCCATGATAGGAATTCCTCTGGAAGATTAGCGTTTCGAGAACTGGAACGAACGACGAGCTTTGCGCTTACCGAATTTCTTGCGTTCCACCATGCGCGGGTCGCGGGTCAAGAAGCCTTCTTTCTTCAACGCCGGACGAACCTCTGCGTTGTCGCCTACGAGGGCTTTCGAGATGGCCAGACGGATAGCCTCAGCCTGAGCCGAGATGCCACCGCCGCGCACGTTCACCTTAATGTCGTACTGGCCGACTTGCTCGACTGTCGCCAAAGGCTGGTTCACGATATTTTCCAGGAGCTCGTTACCGAAGTACGCTTTCATGTCCCGGCCATTGATAGTGATATTCCCTTGCCCGGCTTGCATATAAATGCGCGCCACCGAGGTTTTTCTTCTACCAGAGGTGTTGGAAATTTCCATTAATAGAATACGATTAGAGAAAAAGGAAAGCCTTGTATGGCTTACAGGTGCTTAAGATCAACAGCTTTAGGCTGCTGTGCTGCGTGGGGATGCTCGGCGCCGGCATACACGAACAGGTTGCGGAATTGCTCCGAACCCAAACGGTTGCCTTGCAGCATACCTTTCACGGCGTGCTCGATTACGCGAGTCGAGTCTTTGGCTTTCTTATCGCGCAGGTTGATGCGCTTCTGACCGCCGGGGTAGCCCGAGTGCGTGATGTAGATTTTGTCGGTCAGCTTCTTGCCCGTAACGCGCAGCTTGTCAGCGTTAACAACAATAACGTTGTCGCCGCAGTCCGAGTTGGGCGTGAACGAGGGCTTGTGCTTGCCGCGTAGGATGTTGGCAACTTGGCTGGCCAAACGGCCCAGCGTAGCGTCACCAGCATCAATCACGACCCAGCCCTTATTGGCGTTGGCTTTGTTGACGGAAATCGTCTTGAAGCTCAGATGATCCATTGATGAGTTGAGTAAACGTTTGAAAATGAGGCATGAACCGAATACGGCTCGGGAAAAACGGACACAAAGTTACCGTTTTTCGGGCAGGAAGCAAACGATGCTATAAAGTTTTGTGTGTGAAAGCCATAGCGCTGCACACAGGAGCACTTTTTAAGCAGTTCGCTAAGCCGCTGATGGCTACTGATACTGCCGTAGCGTATCCACCAATACCCGGAAATCTTTAGGGTAGGGGGCCTCAATAGTTACACGTTCGCCGTCCATTTTGGCAAAGGTGAGCTGCCGGGCGTGCAGGGCAAAGCGCTTAATAAATGGCTGTTCTTCCTCACCTTCTTTCACGTTGAACTTGCGCTTGAGTGAAGACAGGTAGAAGTCTTCGCCGCCATACAAGCCGTCGCCTACAATAGGAGCCTGCAAAAACATCAGGTGTAGGCGAATCTGGTGCATTCGGCCGGTGACGGGTACGCACTGCACCAGCGTATGGCGGGCAAAGGCTTCGAGGGTAGTGAAATAGGTTTCGGCAGGCTTGCCTTTGAATGCGAGGCGGGCTTTGCCCTTCGAAGTGGTTTCGATTTTACGATCTACTAGTAGATTATCGAAGTGATGCACACCCCAGGCCACGGCATGGTAGAGCTTGTCCACCTCGCGGTTTTCAAACTGCATGGAAAGGTGGCGGTAGGCCGCCGGGTTCTTGGCCAGCGCCAGTGCACCCGAGGTTTCTTTGTCGAGGCGGTGGCAGGCCTGCACATCATCGGCATACTCGCGGGCCATGCGCAGAATGTTGTTGGCACCGCCAAACCGCTCGTCGAGGGTGGCCAGAAACGGCGGCTTGTTGATGACGATGTAGTCCTCGTCTTCAAACAGAATCAGGTCTTGAAAATCAATATGCTTCATTACACTACGAAGGTAGCGGGAAGCGCGCATATCCGTGTTAGTCTACCTGCTCCGGCTGTTTTACGGGGCGTCGCAACTTGGGCTTTGGTAGCTTGAACTCGAAGGTAGTGCCCTGACCCGGCTCGCTGTGTAGGCGCAACACCGACTTATGGCCTTCCACAATGTGCTTGCTGATAGCCAAGCCTAAGCCCGTGCCGCCCGAGTTGCGCGAACGACTTTTCTCGATGCGGTAGAATCGCTCGAAAACCCGGTGATGGTGCTGCTTGGCAATGCCCTCCCCATCGTTGTGCACGGCAATACGCACTGTTTTGGCGGTTTCTGAGAGGTGTACGGATACATGTCCTTTCTCCTGACCGTACTTAATGCCGTTGTCGATAAGGTTGATGAGCACTTGGCGGATGCGGTTGCGGTCGGCTAGCACCAGTAGCTCGGCATCAGCGAGGGTAGGGGGGAGTAGCTCCAGCGTTACGCTCCGTTGGGCGGCCGTTAGCTCTAGCTGCTCAAAGATGTCGAGCACCAGCTGCACTACGTTGAAGCGCTGGCGGCGCATCTGCACCACACCTTTCTCCAGCTGTGAAATTGTGACTAGGTCCTGTACTAGGTCGTTGAGAGCATCGAGGCTGCTGGCGGCTTTAGAGAGAAATTTTCGCTGGGTTACTTCGTCTATTTCGTCGTCGTCCAGAATAGTATGCACGAAGCCTTGCGCGGCAAAAATGGGCGTTTTCAGCTCGTGCGATACATCGGCTAGGAACTCGCGGCGCAGCACTTGCAAGCGTTTTAGCTCGTCGATTTCTTGCTGCTTGCGAGCAGCCATTTGCAGAATCTCGTCGCGCAGGCGCTTCAGGGGCTCGGGCCGAAACAGGAATTTATTGGAGAGCTTGCGCAATTCCTTGCGCTTGATCATCTCCAAACCTGAATAAATGGTATTGATTTCCCGGAAGATCAGCGCTTCAAACGATAAGTAAACCAGCAGAAAACAAGCTGCTACTGTAATGCCCGCCGTTAAGAATGCTTCCCGAAACTCCATCTGTGGCGCGTAGACGGCCAAGGCCGTAAGCACACCAGCCACGAGCATCGAAATGAGGATAGCAATAGTACGTGAGGACAGATTGAGTTTCAAAGGAAAAGATATAGGGTAGGTAGTGGTTGAAAATGGGTCATGCTGAGCGCAGCGTAGCGGAGTCGGAGCATCTTTCTTGATAGTAGTTCAAGTCACAGGAATTATTATCTTAA
>NZ_JAHWGL010000098.1 GCF_019334315.1 Hymenobacter profundi | reverse complement strand
TAGAAAACCAGCCGACTACGGCGTAGGGTGGTGTGGTGAATTGAAAAAGGTGTCTGTCATCCTGAGCGCAGCGAAGGACCTTCTCACGCGGGAACGAGCCGTTGTTCTGACTGTCGTTCTCACGTGAGAAGGCCCTTCGCTGCGCTCAGGATGACAGACGTCTTTACAACTTATTATCTCCTTCAAAACACGAAAAGACTGCCCATGAGCAGTCTTTTTTCTTGTCCTTCTGTGCAGAGAGGTTAAATCGCGTCGCAGCAGTCTTCCAGCGAATCGATTACGTCCAGCAGTTTGGGGATGGAGAGCGAGTAGTAGATTTTGGTTCCTACTTTGAAAGACGACAGGATGCCCCGGTCTTTCAGGGTGATAAGGTGCTGAGAGGCAATAGCCTGAGGCAGATCGAGCGAGCGGTAGATTTCCGTTACGGTCATCTTGTCCTCTTTGCCCAGCAAGTCAACGATGGCGAGGCGCTTGGGGTGAGCCAGCACTTTCAGCATCGCAGCGGCCTTATCTACTTTCTTGGATTCGACGCGCGAGAGCAAAGGTTTCATAGTATGGAGTAGAACGTGGATCGGGCGGTTCATCACAAGGTCATTGCCCGGAATATGCGTAATACGCTATTTCCCCCTTGCAAAGTTCCTCAGAAAGTAGTAGGTGTCGGAAATTTGTACGTCAACGAAGCGCACGAACCAGAACAGCCTTTTTTATTTCGCTGGCACAACTGTTGGCTACCGGCATATAGACCCCGCTATTGGCTGGGCGGGCAGTACCGAAGTAGCCATTTCTTCTGTTTTGCGTAACCCAATAGCAGGTTGTGTGTTCCTATACGATACGGTTGTTTCATCGCACCCACTCCCGCAAGTTTTTTTGCCTATGACCCTTACTGAAATTTTGCATTACCGCTTTCTGGGCAACGACGTCCGGACGTACTTGATTGCCCTGGGAATTCTGCTGTTTGGCTTACTGTTTAAGAATCTGATGTCCAGGCTCCTTACCAAGCTCTTGTATCGCTTTGTGCGGGGCAAGTCGGAGGGCGTTACGGAAGACCAATTTCATGCCTTACTGATTCAGCCTGTATCGCTGGTTATCTTCTTCATCAGCATCTACTTGGCTTTTCAGGTGTTGGATATTCCGGTGCGTAGCGCCGAGCTGGCCCGCTCCGACCCGTGGTACGAAGTGGCTATTTTCCGGCTGTACCAGATCTGCATCATCACCAGCATTGCCTGGATTATCACCCGTTTCATTGACTTTTTTGTGCTGGTCTTTCTGCGTCGGGCCGAGGCATCGCCGCGCGTTGCCAACCAACTGGTGCCCTTTGCCCGCGACCTGCTTAAGTTTCTGGTAGGCGCAGTGGCCTTCCTCATTATCCTAGGCAAAACGTTTGGGGTAGACGTAACGGCTCTGATTGGTGGTTTGGGTATTGGTGGTCTGGCCGTGGCCTTTGCTGCCAAAGAGAGCCTGGAAAACCTTCTGGCTTCGTTCACCATCTTCCTCGACCGCCCCTTTATCGTAGGCGATTTGGTGAGCGTAGGCGATATCACGGGTACCATCGAGCAGATTGGCTTCCGCAGCACGCGCCTGCGCACCGTGGAAAAAAGCTACGTAACGGTGCCTAATAAGTCTATGATTGACAAGCCGTTGGACAACCTCTCGCTGCGCACGGCTCGTCGGGTGTTCTTTATGATGTCGTTGCAACAGGGCACCTCCAACGACCAATTGCACAGCATAGTCAACCAAGCGTTTGAGGCCATCAACACGCACCCACTCATTCAGCCCGATGCACAGGTGAAATTTACCTCGCTGACATCCAACTCCAAGGATATCCGCATTCAATACTACGTGGCTACTGACAGCTACGACGAGTATCTGAACGTGATGGAAGAAATCAACTTCAAACTGGTAGAGATAGTGGAGCGCAACGACAGCGCCTTTGTGGACACTACCCGCCTCACGACTACCGCCTCTGGCAGTGGCTCCAAAGCCCTACCCCGCAGCCTACAGCCCAACCCCGATGGCTCGTCGGTAGCTAGTTCATAACCTTGTAACAAGCTACTGGCTGCTGGCCGTTAGCTGTTGGGTTTCGTCACAACGAAAAACCCAACAGCTAACGGCCAGCAGCCAGTAGCTTGTTATAGAGTGAATTATCGGTTGCCGTTTAGCAGGCCGCCCAGCACATTACCCATGCTACCGCCCATTAGGCTACCCAAGCCGCCACCGCCGGCGCTACGGGGAGCAGAATTGGGCTGCTGCCCCAAGCCACCCAAGATGGAAATCAGGGAGCCCAAGCCGCCGTTGCCAGCGTGTGAGCCTTGGCGGGGTAGGGAGCTGGTATTATAGGGGTTGGTTACGTCGCTCATAGAGCCGCCTAGCACGTTGCCCAACAGCGAGCCGCCCATCAGGCCGCCCAGGATGTCGCCGAAGCCGCTGCCCGACGTATTGCTATTCATCAGGCCGCCTACCGTATCCGAGGAGTTGGTAGCGGCGCCCGTATTGCGATTCATCACTTTAGACAGAATCATAGGCGCTACCACACCCAGCAAGCCCGACAGCAAGGCACCTTTTGGGATTCCCACGCTGGAAAGCTTATCGGAGAGACCACCCAGGAAGCTCTGCTTGGTTGGGTCGTTGGCATCGTGCGGCACTTGTTCGGCCTGGTCTACCACTTGCTCCAGCACTTGCTGCTGGCCGGCGTTTACCTGCAAGTAGGCTGCTATTTTGTTGATCATAATCTCCTCATCGTTGGTATACGACCCGTCAGCACGGGCAAAGCTGATGAGGTCGGTTATGAGAGAGAAGCGTAAGTCGCTGCCGCGCAGGGCGTCCAGGTTTTGCTGCACACTTTGGTTGGTAGAGTCTTTAGCCGCCGACAGCACCTGCTGGGTGCCTGCATCGCTTAGTCCAGCGGCTTTGGTAAGCTGGTGCAAGAAATTTTGCTCGGCAGCAGATGCTTCGCGGTCAGCAGAAGACAAGCTGGCAATAGCACCCAGGTAGGCCACTTTTTCCGGCTCAGAATAGTTTTGCAGAAGTTGAGAATTGCTCATGTGAGGACAGGGAGAAGAGAAACAGCAGGAAAAATCCTTGCTATCCTCAAACGGGAATATTTAGGTGCGAGTTATGCGGGCTCTGTCATCTTGAGTGCAGGGAAGGACCTGCTCACAGTAGAACGATGGACGTGCCCATAAATCGTTCTACCGTGAGCAGGTCCTTCCCTACACTCAAGATGACAGATGCAAACAGATTAAAACTCAAAGTATTCGCCGGGCTGCGGCTGCGCAACGGGTTTAGGAGTTGATTTCCGGGGGACCGTAGCGGGACGGGTATCGGCTTCGCCCGTGTTGGGACGAGTGGTAGGCTGCAAGATGCGGCCCAGTATGCCCGGCCGGGTAGTAGTGGGCCGCGGTGCGGCCGCAGGGCTGGCTGCCTCGGGCCGCGCCCCGGTTACCAACTGCGCGCGGGCGCGGTCGTAGCGCACCGTGAAATCCTGCTCATTGCCGCGCACAGCCAGCAGTAAGCGAGGTCCGGTGGGCGTGCCCCCGGCCGCATCGGGGCGACGCAACAGCCCCGGCAGCAGCGGGATGCTGAGGTGGTAGTCCATCTGCTGATCGAAAGTGTGCGTTCCCGTAACCTGAATAAGGGAAGCCGTGCGCACGTTAGATCGTATATCCATCTCCGGAATATACACCGTACGGCTCTGCACGTAGAGGCTGTTTTTAAGCTCGGCGAAGCGCAGGTGGCGCAGCTGCTCCCGGTTGGCCACCATCGAGAGTTTTTGCAGCGGGGCGAAATTATTCAGCTCGCCGTTGCGCACGGTGGCTTTCACCTCGGCTTCTAGCCGGTCGGTGAGGGGGTAGAGGGCGCCGTCGAGGTACACGTCGGAGTCGATTTGGGCGGTGAGCTGCCCGCGCAGGTGCCGCGCCGTGATAAAGTGTTGTCCAAAGTCCTCAAATACATAGAACAAGCTATCTAGCGGCACTTGCGTGCAGGTGGCGGTGGTGCTTACCTTCACAAGATTGGGCCGGCGCACATCTACGGTACCACGGATGCTGGCCCGCCCACCCGCCGCCCGCACCGACAGCGCCGGCGAAGACACAATTTGATTGCGCAGCCGCACAGTGCCATGTAGCTCGCGCCCACGCAGTCGGCGGAAGTGCAGGTGGTGCACGTTGGTTTGCACATCCAGCGCTAGGGTAGCGGGCAATTCCAGGGCATATTCGCCGCCAGCGCGGCCACCTCGCTTGGAGGTAGACACCGCAGTGGGTAGGCGCAACAACTCATCAAAATCCCACAGACCGGAATTTACCTGCGCCTGAATTAGAAGCGTCTGACGCGGTGTAAGCAGCCAGCTCACGGTATTTTTCAGCGTCCCGTTCACCCGGAAATCAGAGCGGCCCAGGTAGCCGGTCAGGGACTGCATAGTTACGTTGTTGCCGCGTAGTTCCAGACGCCCATTTAGGCGGCGCAGGGGCTGCGAGTAGGCCCGTAGCTGCACGGCCACATCGTGCAACGTTAGCTCGCCGCGGGCATTTGTTGCGCGCCCGGCGCGCAGCTGCGCCACAGGCCCGGCCACCTGCAACGAAAGCTGCGCCGTACCCGTGGCCCCCCGCACGGCGGCCACCGGAAAAAACCGCGTGGCCCGCGCCATATCGAGGTCGGCCAATAATTGCAGCTGCACGCTGGGCTCTTGAAAATCAGTATAGCGCAGGCTGCCGCTAAACGGCCGCCCGCCTAGTTGACCACGTACGTTGCGCAAATCCAGCACGGCCGTACGCACCGAGTGAGCGGCACCGTTGGTGAAAGCGCCAGTCAGAAACACGTGCTCTGCCTCCTGCTGGTACTGCGGGTGGTAGAAAGCAGCATCGCGGCAGCCAAACTGGAAATCAAGCCGGGGATTGACTTTCGTAGAAAACTCACCGCGCACTGTTCCGCGGAAGTATACCTCGCCGCGGCTACGGTAGCCGGCCAGCCGGTGGTTGAGGCGGGGCGGCAGCAGTGCCAGCAACGACTGCACATCCGTCTGTCTACCTTCTAACCGCAAATTCAACTTAGTAGCCGGGTAGTAGCCAATGGTACCCGCTACACCATAGGTAGCTGGCCCAATCCGAATTTCAGAGGGTAGCACAGCAATTTGCTGGGTCTGGCGGTTGATGCGCAGATGGGTCGTCAGCATCAGGTCCTTCTCCTGAAAATACGCATCATCCACCACTCGTAGGGCTTGCACATGCGTTTCTCCCTCGGCCCGTACGGTCACCTCCTCTCCTTTCACGCTTAGGGTAGCGCGCATCTGGCGCGTGTGCCCCGCAAACTGCTGCTGGCGGCTGGCATCCACATACGTCACGCCAATGCGCCCCAACTGAATGCCTTCCAGATCGAAGGCAAATGGCTCGTCTGTTGCCGAGGCAGCTGTGTCCATTTGCAGTACATCATAGTTCGGTCGCCCCTGCGCGTCGAGGCGCACAGCTACCTGCCCGTCGGTGAGCGTGACGGCCCGCACACGGTAGCGCCGGGCCAGCAGGTCCCAGGCATCGAAGGCGAAATACAGCCGTCGGGCACGGGCTAGGGCAGTGGTATCGTGGGGTAGGGAGCCAGTTACCACCACGCGGTGCATGGTGATGGCCACACGCGGAAACTGATCGAACAACGACAGTTCAATCTTTCCTACCCGCACAGGTGTGCGCAGATACTGGTTGGCCTGTTGCACAAATAAGCCAATGATGCGCTCCTGCCCCCACCATAATGCTGCTGCGCCGCTTCCCAGCACCAAGAAACAGCCTGCGAACAAAAAAATGAAAAATTTTTTCAGGTGAATCGGCACCACAAATTTTCTGACAATGAATCGTTTGAGTCTTTTTCTAACTCAAAACCTAAAAAAAACTTACCCGAAGTTCGGTAAATATGTTGTGTAATCGAAAACGACCCGCCATATTTGCAGCACCAAACGGCACAACGCCACGAGGGAGATTAGCTCAGCTGGTTCAGAGCATCTGCCTTACAAGCAGAGGGTCACTGGTTCGAACCCAGTATCTCCCACCAAAAAGGACAGTCAGAAATGACTGTCCTTTTTTTGTGTTTATATCTTATTCTCCGAAGCTGTTTAAGTAGTCGGAAAACGTGTCATGCTTCGGCAAGGGCACGCAACATGACACGTTTCATCAAATCTGATTGGATTTTCTAAACAGCTTCTTTTTCTATACTGATGCTGTGCGCCTACCAGCACGTTTTTGTTGCAGCCGCTGCCAGACAATCACCGGAAATAGCAACAAAGCCGGCTCAGCGAAGAAACGCCACCTAAAACCGGGGAAAAACACTAGGCTCAGAAACCATGCTACTACTAGTGGCGTGAGTAGTAGAGCATCGCGGTGCTCAAATCCTAGGCTCTTATAACGAAGCAAGGTGAGCAGCAGCCCAGTAAAGAACACCAGATGTACGATGGCTGTGAAAGGATTCCAGGGTGTGCGCGGGGCATCGGCAATGAAGTTTTCAGGAGAGAAAAACAACGCCGTTTTGCGCATTATGAGACGGATTTCGTCCCCGGGATGCTGCCATATCCATTGCTTTGCCAGCCGAGCGCGAGCTTGGCTTTCCTGATACTGATTTAATGATTCCAGTTGAGGGATGTTAGCGCGCACAAACTGATCGAATGGTTTATCATGGTCAGTCCAACTAAACATAAAGCGGCCTTCTGTGACAGAGTTATGCCCCTGTAGCAACTCAAACCCCGCTTGAGTACTGAGTATATATGCTCCAAACATGCGGTGATTTTTGAGCAGAATAGGCACATGCGTGACACTTAGTACCAACAATACTCCCAGACCCAGCCCCCAGGCCTGCCACCGGTTGCGGGTGGGCATCTCGTTACGAACTGATATCAACAATAGAAAGACGCCAAATAACACCCCATAAACAGCAAGTAAATAGCCTCTTAGTAGGCAGGAAAGCACTATTGCTACTATAATTATGAGCGCATCAAGCCAATAGATTGCACGGCCGCTGTATAGCCGCAACAATTTATACACAACCACAATCAGTAGTGGTAGTGCGATGTTCTCGAACCACCAAAAGGCCCCTATATAATATACCACCCCCGGCGATATAGCCCAAAGTCCTGCCCATAGCCAACTTACACCAGGAGTCACGCTATAATAGCGTAGCGTACGCTGCACATATAAAGCGCCCAGCAGGTAGCAACCAGCAGCTGCAGCATACACTAGCAACGTGAGGTAGTGTTTAGGTAGTCCTAGTCGGCTCCAACCTATATATACGAATACGGGAAAGGTAGCATGAAAAGCATCAGGGCGTAGCTGATCGCGCTCGGGTACTACGCTCACATATCCCCTTCCAGCCAGATAGTTATCGGCAATGCGGTCATTGCGGTGCTCATCATAGTTCCATTCCAGCCCTGGGTTGAGATGTATGTTTAAAAATAGGCGCAGGGCCAAAAGCAGACCGGCTATAGGCCAGACAAAGCGAGGAATAGTACGCCACACGGCTGAAGAGAAAAGATGTTACGGCTGAATTATCGAATTTAGCTTCTATAACCCAATTTTGCGGCTATCTGCCTTTCCCTACTGCCAATTATTGACAATACACTTTTGCGAGTCAACTATTTCACGCGCCTACTGCGTACGCCTCAACAGTTGGTGCCTACCCTCTTTTTCAGTTTTTTATTGATTGTAGGCGTATGCGTGCACCGCGACTACGGCGTATCATGGGATGAACCCACTGACCATCTGAATGGGCTGGTTAACGTGAAGTACATTGCCATGCTGCTTACGCCAGAGCGTGTACAACAGGAGCCATCGGCGCACCTTATTCCAGATTTTACGGACTACCGCGACAATGACCACGGGGTATTGTTTGAAGTGCCGGTAGCGCTGCTCAGCTATTTGTTTACGCACCACAATTCGCCAGCGTATTATTTTTTACGTCACCTACTCATTTTTTCCACCTTTGTAGCAGGAGTATGGGCCATCTATCGTATTGGCAAGTACTGGCTGCGCGATTGGCGCTGGGGGTTGTTGGCCGCCGCTTTGTTAGTGCTTTCCCCTCGCCTCTTTGCTGATGCGTTTTTCAACGGCAAGGACATTGTGTTTATGGCCTGTTTTACTGTGGCCGTTTGGACACTGATACGACTTTTAAACCACCCCACCAGCAAGGGTAGAGCTACTTGGCATGGCCTAGCCACGGCGGTGGCACTTGATGTACGCTTGCTGGGTAGCATAGTAGTGCTTTACACACTGTTTTTGTTACTATTGGAGGCCTCGGCCTCAACACCTACAACTCGCCATAGTGTTGCGCGTAGTGGCGGCATCTACTTGATAGCTACGGCAGTGGGCACAGTAGTCGGCTGGCCTTACCTATGGGCCAACCCGATTAGTCATTTCGTGGCAGCTTTTCATAACCTGAGTCATTATCCCTGGACATTTACAAACCTATATTTCGGCTATTTTCTAAAGGCAGACGCACTACCGTGGCACTACGCACTGGTTTGGATTGGTATTACTACGCCGGTAGCTTACTCCCTGCTGGCGGTGGTAGGCGTTGGAAGTACGGTGCGGCAACTTTTTCCCACCTCGTTACGCTCGTTTGGCACACGGTCGTTTCAGCTAAACGGGTTGCTGCTGGGCTGGCTGATTGGCCCACTGCTTATTATTATTTTGCTAAAATCAGCCTTATACGATACTTGGCGGCATCTTTATTTTGTATACCCTGCTCTGATATTATTTGCTGTTCGCGGCATTGCGCTCCTTGCTCAGTGGGCTATACAATGGCAAACTAGGCTGCGGTATGTTGCCCAGGCCTTATTGTTTGTGGCCGGACTCGAGACAATATACACCGCTATTCGGATGGTACGACTGCACCCATATGAGCACTTGTATTATAGCTTTCTACCTAGTGCCACCGTTGAACGGCTATTCGAACGGGATTATTGGGGCCTATCTTTTCGGCAGGGATTAGAATGGCTTTTGGCGCATGATGCGTCGCCGGGCCTGCGGGTACGAGTGAAATGGCCCTTCAATAATCCACTTTATAACAACCTATTGATTTTACCTGCCCAAGATAGAGCCCGCGTGCTGTATACTCCTCAACCTACACAAGCCCGCTATTTCATTACCACCTACCGCTGGCACCCCCAAACATATGCCGATAGCCTGGGTAAGGAAATCTATTCTATTCGGGCGGAAGGCATCAAGATATTGTCCATCTTTGACCGCGAGGCGGCTTCCAGTACCAAGGCACGGTAAGCCTTTCGTTCCGATCTTTGTTGTCTAAGAGCATGCATAGTTCGCACGCTTTCCGCTAGTTTCTTTTGCCGATGCCTCTATTTGAAGTACACAACGCCCAGCAGGTGCGTCAGTTTCTGGATTTGCCTACCCGTCTGTATCAGCAGTATCCGGAGTGGATTTCGCCGCTCGATCATGAGATTGAAGCGGTGTTTAGTCCGCAGAAAAACCGCCTGCTACGCGAGGGCAAAGGCGAAGTCGTACGCTGGATTCTGACTAACGATGCCGGTACCGTTATTGGCCGGGTAGCGGCTTTCACCAATAGCGCCCTACCCCAAGAGATACCCAACTTGCCTGTGGGTGGCATGGGCTTCTTTGAGTGTATCGACGACCAGCAAGCCGCCAATACGCTCTTCGATGCTTGCCGCACATGGCTGGAAACCCGCGGGATGGCGGCCATGGACGGCCCCATCAACTTTGGAGAACGGGACCGGTTCTGGGGCCTGCTCGTGGATGGCTTCACGGAGCCCAATTACGGGATGTTCTACCACCCGCCCTATTACCAGCAACTCTTCGAGCAATATGGATTTCTGGTGTACTTCAAGCAGTACACCTATGATATTCCGACGGATATCAAGCTGCACCCCAACTTTGCCAAGGTAACCGACCGTTTCACCCGCGAAGAGCCTGGCTACCGCTTCGCCTACGCCGACGCCAGCGACTCGGAGAAGCTGGCCCGTGATTTTCACCATGTGTACTCCCTGGCCTGGGCGCGGCATTCCGGCGTCAGTGATATGTCGCTGGAGCAGGCGCGCAACATTGTGCGCGAGATGAAACCCGTGCTGGATGAGCGCTTACTATGGTTTATTTACTACCGCGACGAAGCTGTAGGCTTCTTCATCTCCCTACCCGAGCTGAATCAGATTTTCAAGCACGTGGGTCGCAAGCTGGATACGCTGGGCAAGCTGCGTTTTCTGTGGGAGAAGTATCAGTACCAGCGCCGCCAGCCTAAAAAGGCATTCGGGGTGATTTTTGGGGTAATACCGGAGCACCAGGGCAAAGGAGCTGAGTCGGCTATGATTTACCAGGCACAATCCGTGTATCAGAATGCCGGCTATACCAGCCTGGAAATGAACTGGATTGGGGACTTCAACCCCCGTATGATGGCCGTATGCCGCTCTATTGGCGCCCGCATCGTGAAAACGCACGTCACCTATCGTCTCCTTTTCGACGAAACCCGTCCCTTCGAGCGGTGCCCCATTATTAGGTGAATTTGTGAATAGCAAAGATGCGTGTCATCCTGAGCTTGCGAAGGACCTTATCATGCCAGAACGAGTCGTTGTTACGTCAGTCGTTCAACTGGCAGAAGGTCCTTCGCAAACTCAGGATGACACGCATCTTTGCTATTCACAAATTCACAAATTCACAAACGCACCATTCAACCGCAGCACCTGCGGAATAAGCAGCTGTTGGTCATCATTATACACCACAAAATCAGCGCGCTGGAGCTTTTCTTCCTCGCTGAGCTGCTTGCCAATGATTGCCTGCACATCCTGCGCGGTGCGGTGCGGGTCGCGGCGCAGCACGCGGGCTTCGCGGATGGGCTGCGGGGCAAATACTGTGATAATGTGGTCGAGCTGCCGGTAGGCCCCCGACTCGTACAGCAGTGCTGCTTCTTTGAGCACGTAGGCGTGGCCAGCTTGGGCTTGCTTGGCGGCCCATTCCGCGAAGTCGTGGCCCACATGGGGATGCACCAAGGCGTTGAGGCGGGCGAGTTGAGCAGGATCGTGGAAGGCCAGCCGGGCCAGGTAGGGCCGGTCGAGTTGGCCATGCGCATCGAAGGTAGCCGCTCCGAAAGCCGTTTGTAGCTCCGCTCGCAAAGCTTCATCGTGGGACATCACCCATTTGGCACGTGCATCAGAATCGTATACAGGCACGCCCAACACCTGAAACAAGCGGCATACCACGCTTTTACCGGACCCAATGCCGCCAGTAATACCTATTTTCTTCATTCGCGTACCATCGATACTTTCACCTGCGACGTGACAATGCGGGCACCGCGCGCCTGTTCTGGCGTTTCAATCAGCATAGGTGTCAGCACAGAGTCAGGTCCTACCAATTGCCCGAAGTATAAGGCTACGCGCAGGCGTTGCAGGTCCAAGGCGGCAGTGTCTTCCGGGAAGCTTTGAAGCTGCACTTGCACCGTAGCCGGCTGTAGCCGAAACCGCCGCTGCGCCGGGAAATCGCGTAGCTCGGGGGTAGTCCACACCGGTACGGTTACTACGGCTCGGGGGCGTAGGCGCACGCGTACGTCGCGCACGTTGGTGCTTACCATGGCAGGGCCACCAATTGGCACACTGATGCTGCCGGAGCTGCTGCCTGCTGGTGCCTGCGGCAGATGCACAGGGTAGGGACTGGCCAGCGCATTTACGACGCTAGCGGGTCCTTCAAACAGAATGGTAGCTGGCTCAAACTGCGCTGCATAGGGCAGTGCCGAGCCATCGGCAGCACGGCTGAGGGTAAGTGGTACGCGCCGCCGTACCAGTTTATCAAACTCAATCCAGAGCGTATCGCTGAGCAGGTAGTTAAGTTGCAAGCCATCCATAGCGTTTTGCAAGGCCGGCCGCAGGGCCGAGGACAGCACGTAGCGCTGACTAGGTAAGCGCGTCAGGCGCATTTCGGCGGGCCGTACATCGGGCATAATATTTTTACGCAGCAGCTTCCATCCCCTACCCGTCACGTTCACGGTTACTTCTGGGGGTAGCTCCTGCACCGGCACATAGCGAGCTGTATCATATACCCACTCCACGGGGTAGGAAATGCGCGTGGTATAAGTCTTGTTGAGCGCGTTGAGTACCCAGATAGTTGACGCAGCCAGAAAGCACACCAGCACCGGCCGCCAATAGCCCTGCTCCGGCCCGTAGAACGGGCGGGCAAACCAAAATAGCAAACGTTGCGGGCGGGATGTTTTCATGATATGCCTTACGAGTTGCCCGTAAATATATGCGTGTCATCCTGAGCGGGCGAAGGACCCTCTCGTGTTGAACGAGTCGTTGTTACGCCAGTCTTTCTACCATAAAAAGCCCCTTTGTACGCTCAAGATGACACTATTTTTCACTGACAGCTACTCACTAATTAACCTGCCGGGCAATGGCCGTGCGGTCGAACGTCAGACGAGTGCCTTTGTCAACTTCTACTACGACGGAATTTTCCGCCACGTCTACAATTTTACCGTGTAGACCTCCGATGGTCACTACATTGGCGCCCTTCGTGAGCGATTCGCGTAGGGCTTTGGCCTCTTTGGCACGCTTCTGCTGCGGCCGAATCATGAAGAAGTACAGTACCACAAACATGGCGCCCAGTAGTAGAAACTGGGTCATGCCCCCGCCGCCGGGAGCCTGGAGTAGAAGAGTGAGCAGCATAGAAAAGAAATCAAAAAAAGAGAAAGGCGCCCTAACGAACGGGAAGCCGCCCGGGGTATAGACACGTTACTCGTGCCTGCCCGCCCAGACGGCTTCCCGCGCCAGTGCGCAACAAAAAACGACTATCGCACCGGACCGTTAGCCCCGTCAGATAAGATGTTGGCTTTAATGGCAATCTGGGTGATGCTGGGCTGGGTGTTGGCTCTTACCGCCACCTGCTTGTTCTGCATCCCGGTTTTACCGTGGCTGTCGAACTGCACTTGCATGGTGCCTTTGGCACCGGGTGCTACGGGCTCTTTGGTCCACTCGGGGGTAGTGCAGCCGCAACTGGCCTGGGCATTCTCAATCACCAACGGCGATTTGCCGGTATTGGTGAACTCGAAGGTATGCTTCACCACATCGCCGGGCTTGATATCACCGAAGTCGTATTCCTGCTCCGTGAAGGTCATTACTGGCGCGTTGGGGTTCGGGGCTTCCGTTTCGCCCAAGACGTTGGGGTTGTCCACAGTGGGGTTGGCAGCGGCGTTGGCATCAGCAGCGGCGGCATTCATGCCCTCGGTACCTACCTCAGTCGGCTTGTCCTGGCTGCAAGCGCCCACCAACAGGGTAGCCGCTAGTAGCGCAGTCGAAAAAAAGGTGCGTTTCATACAGGTAAATAACAGCTGCTGGGCAGCTTACAAAATGGGTGTGAAACCAAAATTACGACTTTCTTCTGGCATTTGGCATCTGTACCGGCACCAGCGAGAGCCGCGTATGCTTACGCCAGATTGTCGATAATGGCCTGTGCAAACTCGCTGGTAGAGGCTTTGCCACCTAGGTCGCCGGTCAGCTTTTCGGGCTGTTGCAAGGTTTTGGTCAGCGCGTTTTCGATGCGGTTGGCGTGGTCTTTCTCGCCCAGGTGGTGCAGCATCATTAGGGCCGAGCGCAGCAGAGCAGTAGGATTGGCTTTACCCTGGCCCGCAATGTCGGGAGCCGAGCCGTGTACGGCTTCAAAAATGGCCGCATCGTCGCCGATGTTGGCACCTACTACCACGCCCAGACCACCTACCAAGCCAGCACACAGGTCAGAGAGGATGTCGCCAAACAAGTTGGTGGTTACTACTACATCGAACTGCTCGGGCCGAATCACCAACTGCATGCACATGTTGTCGATGATTTTGTCTTCGTACGTAATGTGCGGGTATTCGGCAGAAATCTCCTTGCCAGCATCCAGCATCAGCTTGCCCGCCAGTTTCAGAATGTTGGCTTTATGCGCCAGCGTCACCTTTTTGCGACCATTCTTATCGGCGTAGGCGAAAGCAGCACGCACAATCTTGTGGCAGCCCTCTACCGTCACGCGCGAAATGGAGTCGGCAATACCCAGGCGGTCATCGTAATACTCCAAGCCCGAGTACAAACCCTCGGTATTCTCCCGAAACAGCACCAAGTCCACGTTCTCGTAGCGCGACTTGATACCGGGCGTGGTTTGGGCCGGACGAACGTTTTGGTACAGGTTGTACTTCTGACGCAACGTGATGTTGATGCTGCGAAAACCCTTCCCTACCGGCGTGGTGAGGGGACCCTTCAAAGCCACACGGGTTTTGTCCAAGGAGTCGAGCAGGGCCTGGGGTAGTAGCTCACCCGAGGTTTCGAAAGCAACTAGGCCGGCGTTATGCTCTTCCCAAGCAACGGGAACCTGCGCCGCGGCGAAAATATCGGTTACGGCTTTCGTGATTTCGGGACCAATTCCGTCGCCGGGGATAAGAGTGACTGTGTGCATCAGAGAAGGTTAGGTTAGCGTAGGTAGGGCACGCGGCCTGGCAAGAAGCCAGACCGGCCGGTGGTTAGCCAGATAGCCTACCTGGTTAGGGGTAGACACGAAGAAACAAAGGAGCGGATGAAGGAGCGAGGAAGGCAGGTAATAGCACCGTTTTCTCGTTCTCTCATCCACTCCTTTTATAGGGCATAGCGCTTAAATACCTTTGCGCGAGTTGATTTGATTGATCAATTGGTCAACGTCCCCGAGCAGCTGTTCGGCCTTGGTTTTAGCGTCCTGAATCACGCGCTGACCTTCCGATTTGGCCGACATCGGGCCGGCGTCTACCCGGCTGGTCACCAGATTTTCGGTGAGGTCAGCCAGGGTTTCGCGGTAGCGCTCCAACTGGTAGCTGAACCAGCTGCGCACCTCGCGGCCTTTCTCGGGGGCGTATAGAATACCGAATACAGCGCCGGTGAGGGCACCGCCGGCAAAGCATAGAATACCAGTGGTGGTTTTGCTGCTCATATTAGGTGAGGAATTGGAGTAGAAGGGTGGAAAAAAGCGGTGTTCTGCTTCCTGTTGGTACGAAAAACGTAAACTTAACGATGGGATTACGACAAAAAACGTGCACCTCTCGCTTTTTTTGACCTTCTCAGTGGAATCTACTGGTTATCAAGCAGGCCCCTACCCGACTTGCGGATGGCGCCGCTGGCCGTGAGGTCCTGAGCCAGCTTGTCGAGGATACCGTTCACAAACTGCTTGCTCTTGGGCGTGCTGTAGAGCTTGCTGATTTCGATGTACTCGTTGATGGTCACCTTCACCGGAATGCTGCGGAACAAGTGCATCTCGCACAGCGCCATCTTCAGGATAATCTTATCCAGCAGCGCCACCCGCTCCACGTCCCAGTTCTGCACCGATTCGGCAATCAGCTTTTCGTAGCGCTCGTCTTCGTCCAGGGTGTGACGGTAGAGCGTCTGGGCAAACTCCTTGTCGTCCTGCCAGTTAGCCGATAGCGACATCAGTTCCAGGTTTTCGTCAGCCGCTTCGTCCAGCATTTTCACTGTCTTCAGCGTCAGGTTTTTCACCACCGGCCGGTTTTCCTCCCAGTTTAGATCATCCTCTTCTAGCTGACGCGGTAGCTCCTCGCCCTTGAACACATAGGTTTTGTAGAGATACTTCAGAAACTCCTGGTCAGTGGCGTAGTCGCCGGCAGGCGCTGCCAGGTAGCTTAGCACTTCCGCATCCTGCTTCATCTCGTTGCGCCAGGCGGTGCGCAAAGCTTCCATTTCCTCTTCGCCATTCCAGAGCAGCTTACGCCGGATGGTCAGGTCTTGCAGCTGCTTGTTGTTGATGAGCTTCTGCACGGCCTGGTTTTGCTCCAGGCGGGTCGTGTCTAACGGAGCATCTTTGGGCGCCGTGAAGCGGCGGTTGCCACGCTCCTGCTCCTCTTCCAGCACCCGCAACAGCGCTGCGGGCAGGTTCAGCAGGTGAATGTACTGGTCGTGAATACTCTCAGCATTGTGCACCAGCTGGCCGCCGTAGAAGTTGCCATCCTTGGTTTTCTGTTGCTGGTAGTACTTCATGGCGTCGCGCACAGCCTCGTGTACGTCAGCATCGTCGGGCTGCTGTTCCGGCTCGCTGCCAGTCTTGTGCCACTCCCGGAAGATAACTTCGGCCAGCTTGCGCTGCCCTTGTAGCTTGCGCCGGTCCTGGGGCTCAGGCGAGTTCAGATCGGGCGCAAAGGCGTCCGCAATGCGGTCATTCGCTAGCAAAAAATCAGATCCTACGGCCTGATGGTAGGCATACAGGGCCTGCATGACTTTAATGCGGAGCGTGCGTCGGTTGAGCATTGTATGAAAATGAAACCAGCACCATTTATGCTGATCTTGATGAAGTTGAGAATCTGAGCGAAAAGCGGGGTAGGGTAGGTACCTTTGAGCATCGAACTGCTCGGAGCGTATATCCGGCGCCTACCAGAACAGTGCGACCGTTCTACCCTTAAGCGGGGTATTGAACGTACGTATTATAGAGGTGGAGCGCCCCGCAATTCGGGCGCAAAAGTACCGGTTTTTTCCGATTAAGGCTAGTCGAAGCGTATCTTTCCTACCTATTTAGGAGTTTGGCAGCTAGTCGGTTAGCGTCGGCTGCATCTTGTCTGAACTGCATCCTGAAAACCGTTTGCCTGCTTTTTAACTTTCTACTACTCAAACTGCTAAACTACTTCCCTCCTGCCCCGTGAGTGCCCTCTCCGCTACCAATAAGTACTTATTTCGCTACAAATGGCATTTCCTCGGTGGCGTGCTGTTTGTGGCCCTGAGCACATTGCTGGCCATTTTCCCAGCCCAAATTGTGCGCTACGCCTTCGACCTCGTGAGTGAGGGCATCGACCTCTACCACCTCTACGCCGGCACCGAGGCCCAAAGCAGCGTGTATAAGCTATTCGGGCGCAACGTGCTGCTCTACGGTGCCCTCATTATTCTGCTGGCCGTGCTGCGCGGCATTTTTCTGTTCTACACGCGTCAGACACTCATCGTGATGTCGCGCCTAATTGAGAACGACCAGAAGAACGAAATCTTCCAGCATTATCAGTCCCTACCCCTCTCCTTCTACCGTCGCCACAGCACCGGCGACCTGATGTCACGCATTTCTGAGGACGTAGGGCGCGTGCGCATGTACATCGGGCCAGCCATCATGTACTTCTTGCAGCTGGTTATTCTGTTCGTGCTCATCGTGCCGCTTATGCTGATGGTGAATGTGAAGCTGACCGTGTACACGCTTCTACCCCTACCCATCCTGAGCGTCAGCATCTTTTATATCAACAACATCATCCAGCGCAAATCCGACGAAATCCAACGCTCCCTGGCTGGCATGACTACCTTCGTGCAGGAGGCCTTTTCGGGTATTCGGGTGTTGAAATCATTTGTGCGCGAGGAAGACTCGCACCGGCAATTCACAGTAGCCAGCGAGAATTACAAGGAGAAGTCGTTGAGCCTAAACTTTGTGAATTCTCTATTTTTTCCGTTGATTCTGTTCTTGGTGGGCCTCAGCACCATCATCACCGTATGGGTAGGCGGCCAAGAAGTAATCCGCGGCACTATCACTACGGGTAGCATCGCGGAGTTTCTCATTTACGTGAACCTGCTTACCTGGCCCGTCACAGCCTTGGGCTGGACGTCGTCGCTGGTACAGCGTGCAGAAGCCTCACAGGCCCGCATCAACGAGTTTTTGCACCAGAAAACGGACATCGTTTCTCACCGCAACGTGCAGCGCGAAATGCATGGTGACATCGTATTCGACCACGTATCATTCACTTATCCCGATACCGGCATTGAGGCCCTGCGCGACGTGTCGTTCCGCATCCGACCGGGCCAGACGCTGGCGGTTATCGGCAATACCGGTTCGGGCAAAAGCACTGTAGCCGCCCTACTCTGCCGCCTCTACGACGTGACGCAGGGTACCATCACCGTAGATGCTACCGATGTGCGCGACTACGCCCTTACGTCGCTCCGCAGCCAGATTGGCTACGTGCCGCAGGATGTATTCCTGTTCTCCGATACCATCCGCAACAACATCAACTTCGGCCTCGATAACCCCAACGAGGAGCGTATGAAGCAAGCCGCCCAGGACGCCAACGTGTACGAAAATATCATTCAGTTTCCCGAAGGCTTTGATACCAAGCTAGGCGAACGAGGCATTACGCTTTCAGGTGGGCAAAAGCAGCGTGTGAGTATTGCCAGAGCTTTGGTGAAGGAACCGCGCATCCTGATTCTGGACGATTCGCTTTCGGCCGTAGACACCAACACCGAAAACGCCATCCTCAACAGCCTGCAACGAGTGATGGAAAACCGAACTAGTCTCATCATCTCCCACCGCGTCAGCTCTGTGAAGCTAGCCGACGAAATCCTGGTGCTTGACGACGGCCAAATCGTGCAACACGGCACCCACGACGCCCTTATGGCTGAAACCGACGGTCTCTACCGCGCCCTCTACGAACGCCAACTCCAAAGCGAAGAGGCGTAAGTAGTGAACTGGTAAAATAGCGAGTAAACAAACGCGCCTGTTATCCTGAGCTCTCGAAGGAGCTTATGCTAGTTGACATCGTGCTAACGAC
>NZ_JAHWGL010000097.1 GCF_019334315.1 Hymenobacter profundi | reverse complement strand
GTGCAGTGCACAGCGGGCCGTTGTGGTAAAAGGTAGGGCCGCTATTATTTCGGCATCAGCACCTTGTCGATTACGTGAATCACGCCGTTGCTTTGCAGCACGTCGTAGGTAGAGATGCTGGCCACGTTGCCGGCTTCATCCACCAGCACCACGTTTTTGGGGCCGTTCATCATGGCCGTCAGCGTGCCGCCGCTCACGGTCTTCAGCGAAGCTTTGCCCTTGCCGGCTTTGATAGCGGCCATAATTTTGTCGGCCGTCATGTTGCCGGCTACCACGTGGTAGGTCAGCACTTTGGTGAGGGTAGCCTTGTTCTCGGGCTTCAGCAGCGTTTCTACGGTGCCGGCGGGCAGGTTCTCAAAGGCATCGTTCACCGGGGCAAACACCGTGAAAGGACCTTTGCCTTGCAGGGTTTCTACCAGGCCAGCGGCCTTCACAGCGGCTACCAGCGTGGTGTGGTCGGCTGAGTTCACAGCGTTGGCCACAATGTTCTTGGAGGGTAGCATGGCCTGGCCGCCTACCATCACGCTAGTGGGCGAAAGCTGTGCTTGCTGGGCCAAAGCAGAAGTAGCGGAAGCAGTGCCCAACAGGGCCACGAAGGCGAGGGAAAACAACTGTTTTTTCATCACGAAGGGGGGTAGGAAAATGAGGGTGAAGGAGAGAGTCTAAATTGGAAGAGTACCACTTGCAAGTCTGGTCTCACCTACGACGCCTTCCTACGCACCGGATTTAATGGCCTACCTAATTTCTTTTTCAAAAGCTCCGTACGCGCCACTCAAGCGGCTATTTCGCAAATACAAAAAAGCCCCTTTCAATAAGTGAAAGAGGCTTTTACGGCGGAGGTTACTCTTGGAAAATTATGATTTTTGCGCCGGAAATTTATCCAGAATATCACGTGCCGATTCGGAGAACTGTTTGCCAAAGCTGCCTGGGTTGTTCACAGGGTCGGCAATGGAGCCGCGCCATACTAGGTCGTTGGTGCTGGCGTCGATGATGTCCACAATCATCGTCCCTTCCTTGTACTGCTCGGTGCGGTAGCCGGTGTTATTGAAGTAAGCCGGCGAGTACCAATAGCCGTAATTGATGGGCAGGAAGCCCCCGCGGTACGACACGGCGTAGGGGTAGGCGAAGCCCGCGGCGGGCGGATTGGAAACCGTGCGCTCGGCGTCTTCCACATAGAGGTGGTAGGTGATGTAGAAATCCGGCTTGGCATTGCCGCTCACCTGCCGGATACCCCGATTGTTCAGCTCCTGGCTGATGGCGCCCTGAATCATCTCGTCGGCTAGGCTGCTTTTGTAGATGGGGTTGGCGTCGCCAGTGGTTTTCACGTCGGTCTTGGCCCAGTCGTAGGTGCGGAAACGGCTGAAGTTGACGCCCTGCTTTTCCTGCACGTTCACGGAAGAGCAGCTGCTCAGCCAGCCAACCAGCAGCAGCAAGCACAAGGTACTTATGGAAATTTTCATGATTTTCAGAGGGAATAGAATGAGAAAGAGTTACTTACCCAATACTCTTTTCAGCAAATGAGGTTACGTTGAGCTACCAAGCGTAGCTTTCAGAATAAACTAGTGCCGGACTATCCGCGTATGATAGCGCGCAGGGTAGTGTGCACTACCCCTTTGGTGGAGACGGCTCAGGGGCTGCCAGCGGGCGAGACAATTTTTTGAGTTGGAAACCAGTCGGTTACTGCTGTTTACGCCTAGCCCTGCAACCATTGGCCTACAGCAGGGCTCTTGTTCATGGAAAATATTCAGTCTTACTATTTATTTCTATGATTATACCGTCGCGTCTACTGTTGTGTGCCTGTTCCTTCCTGGGAGTTGGGCTGTTTTGGACGGGCGACCAAGTGGCCCCTACCTTTACGGGGAAGCCCATTCCCGTGCAATGGGAGCTGCGTATGCTGGACGGGAAGCCCGTGGCCCGGCACCATCGCTACCTCGATAAAGCTCTGCTCCCTGCCTTGCCTACTGACACCGCACTAGCCAAGGCCAAGCTCCGCACAGGCACCTGCCTGCCCTCGTTTGGTACGCAGCTAGCCGGTACCATGCGCCTGATTGTGACGATGCTGGAAGCTGATAACTCAACCCTTGATTTTGGTCTGCGCTACCTTAGTCTACTCCAAGACGTCCGGACGTACGAGATGCGCGGCAACCGGCTGTGCCTATATGATACCGACAACCCAGCTCCCCGGCTGATTTTTGTAGCCGCCTCCCCCTCGTCTTAGAAGGATGTAGAGACGCTTCGTTGCGTCTCATTGAGCTCAAACATCTTCTTAACCAAAACAAGAAGCGCCGGCACGAATTATTTCGCGCCGGCGCTTCTTGTTTATGTATTTGATTTCTAGTTGCTTTCGCCGGCCCAGCGGCGGGCGTCGTCCACGCTGGCAAAATACCTCGTGTCGAAGGGCACGTGAGCCGAGGCGCGAGTCAGGATGTTGTCGATGCCCATTTGGTTGAGCGCATCGTTGGATACCACCACTGCCAGGCGGTCAACGCCCAACTTAGTGAACTCCGGAAACCACTCTTGATTCATCCAATCCTGATCGGTAGGCCGAATAGTCCGCATCTTGGCGTTGTTGCCGATCCAACCCCGCACCCGATGGTGCCGCCCCAGGCGTAAGGCTTCCATCAACGAGGAACGAAGCTGCTGGCTATTGGCAAAATCCAGCCATTCTGTTTCGAGCACCCGCGTCCGCTCATCCAATAGAATATTGAGGTAGGGGACAGCAAACAACACTTTCATAGAAGCAAAGCAAGCAAAAATAGATGCGAAAACAGGGTAGGCCAGCAGCCGTTGACGGCCATACGCCGAAGCATGTACAAAGATGCACCTGCCTTTGTTGGAAAAAAACGGTTGTGTCAAGCCGAATGCAAATAGCGTGTCAAATAGGATAAGACGTGCTCAGTGGGCAAAAATAATGGTCTGTTGAGCGCGCTGAGGCGTCTATTCTGAGTGCCTGAAAAGACTACGCGCCTACCCCAACTTCAGTCACATCAGGTCAGGTTACGTATCTGATGCGGTCCGCAAAACGGCCCTACCTTACCGGCATGAAATTTTCGTCGAAGCTGCCCGATGTGGGCACCAGTATTTTCTCGGTGATGACCCAGCTGGCGCAGGAGCATGGCGCCATCAACCTGGCCCAGGGCTTCCCCGATTTCGACCCACCCGCCAACCTCACCGAGGCCCTGGTGCGCCACGCTGCTGCCATCGGACAGCAACAGTATGCGCCCATGCCCGGCCTGTTGCGCCTGCGCGAGCTGATCAGCCAGAAAACCGCCGCGCTCTACCACGTATCCGCCCCCAACCCAGCCACCGACATCACCATCACCAGCGGAGCCACCGAGGGGCTGTACGCGGTACTGGCAGCCACTGTGCGTCCCGGCGACGAAGTGCTGGTGCTAGAGCCAGCCTACGACCTCTACGGCCCTGCTATCCGGTTGCAGGGCGGCACGCCCGTGTACGTACCCCTGCTGTTCCCCAGCTTCCGCCCCGACTGGGACCGGGTAGCGGCCAGCCTCACGCCGCGCACGCGCCTTGTCTTGCTTAACACGCCCCACAACCCCAGCGGCGCCGTGCTCACCACCCAGGATTTCGACACGCTGGCCGGGCTACTGGAAAACACGGACACACTGGTGCTGAGCGATGAAGTATATGAGCATTTGGTATTTGATGGGCAGGCGCACCGCAGCGTATTGCAGCACCCTGCCCTGGCAGAGCGGGCGTTTGTGCTGTCGTCGTTTGGCAAAACCTACCACGCTACGGGCTGGAAGGTAGGGTATTGCATTGCGCCGGCGCTGCTCACGGCCGAGGTGCGCCGGGTGCACCAGTTCCTGACCTTTAGTGTGAGCACGCCCACCCAACACGCCCTGGCCGACGTGCTAGCCCACGCCGACCACTACCGCGAGCTACCAGCCTTCTACCAGCAAAAACGCGACCTATTTGTGGACCTGTTGCGCGGCACAGGCTTCGAGTTGCTACCCGCTGCTGGCGCCTACTTTCTGCTGGCGCGCTACGCGGCCCTAGCGCCGCACGAGTCGGATACTGAGTTTGCCCATCGTCTTACCCGCGAGGCGGGCGTGGCTGTGGTGCCCGTGTCGGCTTTCTACCACGATGGGCGAGATGAAGGGCTAGTACGGTTTTGCTTTGCCAAAAAGGCCGAAACGTTGCAGGAGGCAACTGCACGGCTGCATGCTTTTAGCAAACGATACGTATAGGTATATATTCTTTATTATTGCATAATTTATCATAAATTAATACCAAAAAAGATACTGTATGGCTGATTTCACATTATCGTTTGTGCAGACGGCGTTGCACTGGCACCAGCCCGCCACCAACCGGGCCTTGCTGGAGCATCATATCGACACAATTTCTCTATCCATTGACCTGATTGTGCTGCCGGAAATGTTTGCCACGGGCTTCACGATGGAGGCGGCTGCTTTAGCCGAAGACATGGATGGTCCTACTGTGCAATGGATGCAGCGTATGGCCGCGGCTCGCAATGCCGTCGTCACGGGTAGCCTCATCATCCGCGACAACGGCCAGCACTACAACCGCCTGCTCTGGGTGCGCCCCGACGGTACCCTGAGCTACTACGATAAGCGCCATCGCTTTGGCATGGCCGGCGAAACCAACGTGTATGCTGCCGGGCAGGCGCGGCTGCTGGAGGAGTGGCGTGGGTGGCGCATCTGCCCGCTGGTGTGCTACGATTTGCGCTTCCCGGTATGGAGCCGCAACGCCGCAACAGCCCCTTACGACCTGCTGCTGTACGTGGCCAACTGGCCCGCCGCCCGCCGCGACGCCTGGATGGCGCTGCTCCGCGCCCGCGCCATCGAGAATGTTGCGTACGTGCTGGGCGTCAACCGGGTAGGCACCGACGGTAACAACCTGGAATACGCCGGCGACTCGGCGCTACTAGATATGCGCGGCGACTATCTGGTGGAAGTCGGTAACCAAGAAACCAGCATCACCCGCACCCTACGCCGCACCGACTTGGATGCGTTCCGGGAGCAGTTCCCCGCCCTCTACGACGCCGATACATTCGAGGTGCGCCCTGATGACCCGGCGTCGCGCTGGTAAGGGTAGGATAGAGTTGCGTTACGCGCAAGTTGCCAATGCATTACGCACACATTATCATTTGCAATGTGTGCGTAATGCATTACCCACACAGCTTACCTTACGCCCGTCTATTACACAATAAGCTAATCAATATGAAAGCATTGTTAGTATCTGGGGTAGTGTTGGTGTCGCTTGTGGCCTGTCAAAAAGACAAAGAAGATGAGGTGCAGCCTGAGCCTACCTACGCCGATTGGTATGCTATCAAATCTCCCGATGCGTACGCTATTGAAGCCGTTACGGGTGACATCGACGGCACGTTGGTTATCGTGACCAGTCGTCAGGTTTACCAGACCAAAGACCGGGGCAAAACGTGGCGCACGTCCAACTACAACTCCAACATTGGCCTATTCGGCCTTGCCCAGGCGCAGGATACGCTGCTACTGTTGGATACCCAGACCCACAGAGGCGACACTCCCTTTATCCTCGCTTCCAATCCTTCCTATTTCAGCCTAGATAAGGGGCTGACATGGCAGCGCTACCGCAACTGGCGTTACGACTCGCACCAGCCGCAAGTGGCTCGTAACCAAGCTATGTCGTTGTCGGGCTCTTCCTACGAAATTGATGTTTTACAAACACCGGTTGCCGGTAGTTGGGTAGAAACAGTAGGTGTGGTAAGCACTACGGGCCGCAAGCTTGCCCTACCCCAGTCACACCAGATTAAAAGCCTGTATTTCGATACGAAATCGCGGCTGTACGTAGCAGCGTCGGCGCCAATTTGCGGCCAGAGAGAGAAGTTCGCTTTCTGCGGTGAGGAAAACGGGATACTCTATGTATCGAAAGAACCGCAGCCATAGAGCGCCCTTTGCTGCTATGTAGAGGCAGCATCGCTAAGCCACGGCTAAAAGCTATTTATCGCAATGGTAGTCCTCGGACTAGTATTGGAAAAGTAGTAGCTTTCCGTAGCCTTCTCGTGTCAACATTGCGCTTTGTCGCTTCTGCATGCCCTACTGTTGGCTTCGTCTTGCTCTCTTCCTCGGTTTGCTCAGTGCGGCACTTCCAAGCCAGGCACAAGCGCAGCTCCCCTTACACACTTTCTTGCAGCAAAACTTTGATAGTACAATCATCTGTCAGCGTAGTTCCAGTCGGAATAACTCGCCGAACTACCTGATCCTGGCCGCCTATCAAAATCAACTTACGTTCTTCACCTATCGCAGCCCGTACCGGGATATACTCGGCCGTTATTTTCCCGGTCAGCTCGTGCAGAAATTCAGTCAGGAAGAGTCGCGTTTCCGCGCCACTACACCTGATACAAACCGCTATCTGCTGCCCCAGCCAATCGCGTCGGAGGTGCTTCGGCGTAGCTGGGAAAGCTTGCAGCCACCTCACCTTTGGGCCATTCAGGGGGATGAGCAAGCGCGAAGAACCTCGGGAAACTGTGCCGTGGACGACGGGGAGGACATCACGTTGTACCTGATTGACAAAAAAATGATTCGGAGCGCGCACTTTTATGCGCCTGCCTCTTTGGAAGCGTGTGCAGGCAAAGACGTCGGCCGACAGCAAGTCATTCAGGTCAGCAATACGTTGCAACGACTTCTCCAACGGGTGCGTTAGCCGTGCTCAAGCAAACCAACCGTGCGACTCACCTTTCGGGAAACCAACAAATGTGAGCGGCACACTTATGTAGGTTCAACCAGTGCGCAAATAAGCTCTACCAGAACCTATTCGTGCATACCACCTGCGCTTTCTTCTTCAGGCGCAAGCCCAGTAGTATCTCGTGACTGCCGTAGTGGTAGTTGTTGAGCTTGGAAAGGCCGGCATCGTAGGAGTAGCCGATGGTGAACTGCTCGTAGCTGAGGCCTGCCAGCGCAATCACCGAGTCGAAGGCGCGCCAGGAGGCGCCTACCCACAGCAGGTCGCGGTACTTGAGCTTGGCGTTAAGATCGACGGAAAGCGGGGCTGGATTCACGGTCTTCACCAGCACCGACGGCACCAACGACCAGTCCTGGCTGAGCGGCACCCGCACCCCACCCGTGAAGAAGTAGTGCCGCTTCAGGGCGTTGCCGGGTGCGCCCGCACTCACTTGATCGGGGCCGTAGGAGAAGTCGAGCTTGTTGCCCAGCAGCTGGGTGCTGGATACGCCCACGTAAAAATCGGAGCTGTATACCCACAGACCCACCGAGCCATCGAGCACCCGCGAGGCGGCACTGGCGGCCACGGTGGTAGGGTCGTAGAACTGGAGCTGGTTGCCATCTACGGCAAACTGCTGCATGCCTATGGATGCGCCCAGCGCCGCCCGGATTTTGGGCGTCAGCACTAGGTTGTAGGCGTAGGAAGCGTAGGCGCTGGTGCGGCTGGTAGGGCCAGTCACGTCGCGGTACACTAGGCCCCCGATGGCGTGGAACGGCCGGCGCCGGTCGTTCAGGGTGCGTTTGCTGGTGCTGCGCCATTTGCCCAGCGAAGAGCTACCGCTGAGGTAGAATGTCTTGGGGGCGCCATCCAGCCCTACCCACTGGGTGCGGTAGCTGGCCTTGATATCAATGTAGTCCTCAACCCCGGTGGCACCAGGGTTGAGGAGGTAGTTGTTGTTCATGTACTGGCTGTACTGCGCTTCCTGCTGGGCCAGCGCGGGCACAGCGGCTAGTAGCAGTGGAAGCAACAATAGAAGTAAAGCTCTTTTCATACCTGTGGGAGTTATTCAGTTGTAGTTCTGAGCGTTATGCTGAGCATGGCCGAAGCATCTCTACCGCTCCATTGCAGCAACGAAAAATTACTCACGGTAGAGATGCTTCGGCTGCGCTCAACATGACGTTCTAATTCTATCAAACTCAATACAAAATCGTAATCGAACCGCTGTACGACCGGCCCAGGGGGCCTTTCGTGACGACGACGTAGTAGTAGGTACCAACCGGAGCGGGCTGGCCGTTGATGTCGCCGCGCCACTCATTGGATCGGCCGTAGTTTTCGGCGGAAAAAATCTTGGTGCCCCAGCGGTTGTACACCGTCACGGTGTTGTCGGGGAATTGCTCGATGAACTCAATCTGCCAGGTATCGTCGCGGCCGTCGCCGTTGGGGGTGAAGGCGTTGGGAATGCGGATGGGTGGGCGCACGGTCACGGTTACCTCGTCCGAATCGGCGCAGCCACCGGAGCCGGCCGAGAGCGTGTAGGTAGTGGTGACGGTAGGCGAAGCCGTGGGGTGCAGCGGGTCGGCAGGCGATATGAAGAGACCGGCTGCTGGGGTCCAGGTGACGGGGTAGGTGCCATCGGCGCGGCCTTCTAGCGTTACGGAGCTACCAGCCAAAATCTCCTTGTCGGGACCGGCATCTACATCTACCGGCGGCTGAATCCGCACTGGTACGCCATTGGAGGTCACCGTGACGGGTTGGCCGCAGCTATTAACGGTGCTCAAGCGTAGCGTTACAACCTGTCCCTCGCGCAACGTACTGCTTGTGAAGACCGGACCCGCGGCTACAGGGTTGCCATCTACCAGCCACTGATACGTGGGGGTAGGCCCGGCCTCCGTGACACTGGCAATACTGAACGTGATGGGTTCACCCACACAAACCGGCCCGCTTGGTTGGGCGGCAATGGCGAGGGTAGGCGTGGGGGTAGGTGTGCGCGTAACCGTGACGGTTGCCACGGCGGGCCCGGTGCTGCACAGCCCCGCGGTAGGCGTCACCTCCACCCGCACCTGGTCGCCGGTGACGAGGGTGCTGCTGGTGAAGCTAGGCCCGTTAGCTACAGCTGTACCGTTCACGAACCACTGGAAGGTAGGCGCAGCACCGGCGTTGGTAGCCACTGCCGTGAAGGTCAGCGGCGAGCCGGGGCACGACGCAGGCGGCGTTGCCACGGTGACGGTCGGCGTTACAAGGGGCTGCACCTGGATGGTTACCACGTTGGATACCACCGTGGAGCAAGTGCCCGTGCCGGAAGTCACCCGGCGGCGGAAGTAAGTAGTAGCCGTAAGTGCGCCGGGGGCATAGGCCTCCCCGGTGGCACCGGCCACAGCCGTCCAGTTCGTGTTGTCGGCCGAGGCTTCCCACTGGTAAGCAAACGTGCCCGTGCCGCCGATGGCCGCGCCGGTGCTGGTGAGCGGCGCCGGCGCGGCATTCGCGCAAATCGTTTGATCGGCGGCGATGCTGCCCGCGGTCAGAGTCGGCAGTATGGTCAGCGTCACCACGTTGGATACCACTGGCCCGCACGCGCCCGACGTCACCTGGCGCCGGAAATAGGTAGTGGCCGTGAGTGCGCCGGGAGCGAAGGTCTCACCCGTAGCACCGGCAATAGCCGTCCAGGTGGCATTATTGGCTGAAGATTCCCACTGATAGGCAAACGTGCCCGTGCCACCACCAACGGCGGTAGCGCTGATGAGTGGGGTAGGCGTAGCGCCTGGGCAGAGAGTCTGATCGGCAGCAATAGTGCCGGCCGTCAGCGCTGGCGTTACGGTGATGGTCACCACGTTGGATACCACCGGCCCGCATGGCCCCGAGGTAGCCCGGCGGCGGAAGTAGGTAGTGGCAGCTAGAGTGCCCGGCGTATAGGTGGCGCTGGTGGCCCCGCCTATGGCCGCCCAGGTGGCATTATCAGACGAAGATTCCCACTGATAGTCGATAGTGCCATTGCCACCCGTGGCCGCGCCGGTACTGGTGAGCGGCGCCGGCGTGCTACCAGCACACAGCGTCTGGCTGGCGGCAATGGTACCGGCCGTGAGGGCTGGCGTGACGGTGATGGTCACCACGTTGGAAGTCACGGCAGCACACGCCCCGGAGCTTACTTGGCGGCGGAAGTAGGTGGTGCTGGTAAGCGTGCCAGGGGCGTACTCGGCGCCAGTAGCGCCGGGTATGGCCGTCCAGGTGATATTGTTGGGGGAAGATTCCCACTGATACACAAACTGCCCGGTGCCGCCCGTGGGGGCAGCGCTGCTGGTGAGCGGGGCCACGGCACTACCCGCGCACACCGCCTGATCGGCCGCGATGGTACCAGCAATCAGCGCTGGCGTGACGGTGATGGTCACGACATTAGAAGTCACGGCAGCACACGACCCGGAGCTTACCTGACGGCGGAAGGAGGTAGTAGCACTCAACACACCCGGCGCGAAGGCTTCGTTAGTAGCACCAGCAATGGCTGTCCAGGTGGTGTTGCCAGTGGAAGATTCCCACTGGTAGGCAAACGTGCCGGTGCCGCCCGTAGCTGCGGTGCCGGTGAGGGCAGCAGGCGTGCTACCCGCGCACACGGTTTGATCGGTGGCAATAGTGCCGGCCGTGAGGGCTGGCGTTACCGTGATGGTCACCATGTTAGACGTTACCGGTCCGCAGGCCCCCACTGTTACTCGTCGCCGGAAGGAGGTAGTAACCGTGAGGGCGCCCGGCGCGAACGTCTCGTCCGTGGCCCCAGTAACCCCAATCCAAGTAGTGTTATCCGTTGAGTATTCCCATTGATACGCAAATGTGCCCGTGCCGCCCGTAGCCGCGCCGGTGCTGGTGAGCGGTGCCGGCGTGCTACCCGCGCAAATAGCCTGGCTGGCCGCAATACCGCCGGCTACCAACTCGGGCAGCACGGTCAGCGTCACCACGTTGGATACCACTGGCGCGCAGGAAGCAGACGTGGCCTGGCGACGGAAATAGGTGGTAACCGGCAGAACGCCGGGCGCAAACGTAGCGCCGGTAGCATTCGGTATGGCGGTCCAGGTGGCGTTATCAATAGAAGATTCCCACTGATAGCTTACTGCGCCCGCGCCGCCACTGGCATCGGTGGTGTTTGTGAGCGGGGCGGGGGTAGCACCGGCGCACAGCGTCTGGTCGGCGCCAATGGTGCCAGCTACTAGTGCCGGTGCCACCGTGATAGTCACCACGTTTGACACGGCTGGGGCGCAGGCCGTGCCCGCATTTGCCTGCCGACGGAAAGAGGTAGTAGCCGTGAGGGCGCCCGGTGCGAAGGTCTCGCCATTGGCGCCGGGTAGAGCCGTCCAGGTAGTGTTGTCAATAGAGGATTCCCACTGGTAGGTTACTTGCCCGTTGCCGCCCGTAGCTGGCGCCGTGCTGGTGAGGGCAGCCGGGGTAGCACCAGAGCAAATGCTCTGATCGGCCGCAATGCTACCCGCTACCAAGGCAGGTGTTACGTTGATGGTGATGGGATTGGATACTGCGTTGCAGGGGCCAGAACTAGCCTGGCGGCGGTAGAGGGTAGTAATCGTAGCCGGACCGGGCGTGAGCGTTTCGCTGGTAGCGCCAGCAACGGGAGCCCAGGTAGTGCCATTGTCAGTGGAAGATTCCCACTGGTAGGTAAAGGTGCCCGTGCCGCCTGTGGCCGCGCCGGTGCTCGTAAGAGCAGCAGGGGTGCTACCCGCGCACACGGTCTGATCGGCGGCAATGGTGCCGGCGGTTAAGGCTGGTATCACGGTGACGGCTACCGAGGCCGTGAACGTAGGCGTGCAATAAGGGCCTGAGCCGCTGGGCAGCAGCAACTGCACCCGCCGCCGGAAATACGTGGTAGTGCCGGGCTGCAAACCAGTAGGTGTGTAGCTGGCACCAGTAGCTCCGCCGATATCGGTGAAAGGGCCATTGCTATTGGCTGACTGTTCCCACTGGTACACACCCGGCAAGCCGGCGTCGCTGGTGGCATCGGTGGCAGTGATGGCGGCCGGTGCACTATCTGCGCACACAGTTTGGGGGCCGGCAATGGTGCCCGGTTCGGGCAAGTTCGGTATTCGGACAAGACTGCGCGACTCTCGGCAGAAGCAGTCCGTTGTGATGCGTAGGGTTACGGTATACTCAGCAAAATCCGGGAACCTGTGGGTAGGGTTTGCCTCCGTTGAGGTAGTGCCGTCGCCGAAATCCCAGGCGTATTGTGTGTTGTCGAAATCGATGGGAGGAGCGGTGAAACTTATCGTCTTACACTCTGTTATCTCGCCTCCAAAGCCCACTCGTAGCAAGGAGCTTTGGTTGAAGTTGACCAACCCCAGGCCGCTGGTGCGCCCGCCCAGTTGCAGGCTGTCTTCAGAAAAACCAATGGCTGCGCCCACCGAGTCGGGGTAGGGAATGAAGCCTAGCGCAGTTTCATTGTTGCGGGCCACGTAAATCTTGCCATCCGGTGCGGCCTGCATGGAGCCTAGGTCGGCAGAGGTGGTCAGCGGAATTTCCTGCCGATTAAGCGGACCCTGGCCGCTGATGTCAAATTGCAGCAGCTTGGGCGGGTTCATCACCGTGGCGTACAACTTGCTGCCCGGTACGAACTCAATACCGTAATATTTGCCCTCGCCGCTATCTACAATAAATGGCGTGTTCGGATTTTCGCTTACCTGGCCCGTGCCCGTATCAAAGTTGAATAGCTCTACAGTGCTGGTGCTGTCATTTAATGTATTGCTATAACGAGCCAGGGCCAGCTGCCCGCCATCGGGCGTTATCTTCATCTGGCCCTTGTAGCCCACCGACGACTCACTTGGCGCGTGCAGGCTGCCTACAGTGGAGATAATAGGGGTAGCGTCTACCCCCGTTACCCGCACGCGGTAGGCCAGAAAGGCGTCGCCGCGGTTGTCGTTGCCGGATTTCGCATCGCCCCAGCCGTGCACGATAACCCAGATGTCGCAGCCGTTTTTGTGGAACACGCCCGATAATTTTTCCGCAGTGCCGCTAGCAAGGGGGGTGTTTTTGGTGGCGGCTAGTACCGTACCCGGTCCGCCACCGGCGGGAATCTCGATTTCTGAATAGCTCAGTCCGGCCGTGCTGTTCAACGTGAATAGCAGGTAGCGCGTCGGCTGACCTGCCGTAAATAAACCCGGCTTCCGGATGGGTAGGGCGCCGTCGGTGTTGTTGATGTTGCCGGCCAGCCCTGTGCCGTTGGTCATCACGCTACCGTCGCCGTTCCACACGGTTGTGCCGTTGCTGTAGAACAGAATCTTCCCGTTGGCGTCCGACATCACCCCGGAACCGGCGGGAGCGTCCATCGCGCTGTTGTCCAATACGGTGGGCGGAATGGAGTCGGTGGCCTGGTTGAAATCGAGGCCCGCCTTGAATCCGAAATACCAAGTGTTGGCAAATTTCTCATCGGCTGCACACTCCGGCGGTGGCGCTGGTGCACCTTGCGCCAGGGCCATATTGGCCATGCCGCTTAGCAGCAAGAACAACAGTGTTAGGAACCCACCCGTTGCCAAACGTCTCTTCCTTACTGCATTCGATTGCGCAGAGGGTGGGAAAAGTGTATGGAGCGTAGGTAGGGTAGAAGACAGTAGAGTTAGGGGCATAGTAGGGCGGGTAAGTAGGCGGACAGGTAACGTGCACTTTCAGAGAAAAGTACCTCGTGCCGCCTGCAAGGAGCAAAACCTGCTGGCAAGTTGCTTCGCTACCGCAAAACGCTGCCAGCCAGTCTCAGTAAAGCTACGCACTGCCCGCCAGGTTTGCGCAACGCAAGCGGCGAATAGTGGGGCGCTGAATACAATTTATTACTGCCAAAGGCCAACCCTGGCAGGGCTCCTAGTTCTTTCAGGGTTCAAAGGGAACCGCGCCTACTGCACCACCAGCCGCCGGGTGGTGCGCTGGCCAGCCAGGGTTTCGGCTTGCACCACGTACACGCCGGCGGCGCGGTCGTGTAAGTCGAGGTGGTGGGTGCGGGCGGCGGTGGCGGAGTGGTAGAGCAAGCGGCCAGTCACGTCGAATACCGATACACGCACGGGGTCGGGGGCTTCGAGGGTAGCCGTGCCGCGGGCGGGGTTGGGGTAGAGCTGCACGGCCGTGAGCAGGGTAGGGGCCGTGGGCGCATCCGTGACTACGGTGCCGCGCACGCCATAGGCCACCATGCCGCCGCTTTCGAGGCCAATGAACAATTCAGGGCGTTGGTCGCCGTTGAGGTCGGCCACAGCGAGTATCAGCTGGTTGATGCGGCCTTGTCCCAACCACACAGGCTGGTAGCGACCCAGCAGCTCGTTGTAAAACGTTTCAGGAAGCGGCGTGAACGCGCCTTGCTGCGCCCGAAAATTGGGAAAGAGCTGGATCCGCCCTTCACTATCGGTCACCAGTAAGTCAGGCTGACCATCACCATCGAAATCGGCTACGGCGGGGTTCAGGTTGTAGGCGCGGTTGTCTGGCGCCGGTACGTTCTTGCTGTTCCGTATCTGCCCAAAATCGGCGTTGGCCAGCACAAATGCCTGGCTCAGATTGGCCGCGCCGGTGTTGCGGTAGTAGCGCAGGCTGGTAGCGGCCTGGTCGTTGATGTTGGTGCCAATCAGCAAATCCAGGCGACCGTCGCCGTCCACATCGGTAAAGCACGGCGCGTCGTCGATGTAATTGGGTAGGTTCTGAATCACCTGCGCCGTGGCGGGGTTGAACGCGGCCGGCTGCCCGGCGGGCGAGGTATTCAGCAACACCCGCAACTGACTGGTAGGCGCGGGCGTGCCGTTGGCGTTCATCGGAATCACCATGAGCGCCAGATCGGGGCGGCCGTCCTGGTTGAGGTCTGCGAGTAGGGGCCGGATACCGGCGTACCGCTGCGTAGACAGGTTGAGGTAGTCCTTGGTCATCAGCTGAAACGCCGGCTGCGTGGCCGTGCCCACATTGCGGTAGTAGGTCAGCGAGGCCCGGAAAAAGCCCTTGGCGCCGTTGCGGTTGGTGCTGCCCACCAGCATGTCCACCAGCCCGTCGCCATCGATGTCGGCGAAGGTAGGGGCAGCGCCCTCGCCGGTATCGATTATGCCGCGCTGCAAAAAGTCGTTTTGGCGGTAGGCAAAGTTGGGCACCGCGCCAGCGCTGGTGTTCTCATAAAACCCCACCGACTGCGTGGTATTAATCGTGTCCTGATTATCGAACACGCTGGGCGTCACCACCAGATCGGGGCGGCCGTCGAAGTTCACATCAAGGTGGTAGGCGGTGGGGAAGTTGGCGATACGCACAGGCGTGGTGCCGTTGGGGAAGCTGGCGTTCAGGCCGGCACTGCGCATCAGGGCTTCCGACTTATTGCCGTCGTTGCGCAGGCTCACCAGCTCGGGACAATAGTCGCGGCCGATAAGGGCATCTTGGTCGCCGTCGCCATCTAGATCGAGCAGGGTGATGTTGTGGCCGCCGGTGTGCGCCGTGCCCGCCGGGCGGCAATAAACATTGTTGAAGGAGAACGAAGTGCACGAAGTAGCACACGAAGCAAAGCCGCCCCACTGCTGGGTTACCAGCTCAAACTGTAGCCCACCACAAGGCGCGGGGCTGCTGTTGCGGTAGTACTGTACGACGGAGCTGTTATTGAAATCAAACGTGACAATATCCAGGCGCCCGTCGCCGTCCACATCCTGGAAGGCTGGCATATTATAGCCACCGGGCAGGATGTTGCCCTGCGCTGTATTATTATTGAAATAGCTGAGCTGCGGGCTCACCAATTGGAAATCGGGCCGGCCACCACTGCCGGCCACGTTGCGGTACACGGCAATGTTGCCGCCCGCCGACGTAAACAAGTCGGGCCGACCATCGCAGTCGTAGTCGCGCAACAGCGCCCAGTTCAATAACGTGTTGGGAAACAGCGCTTCGTATTCGGGGGCGTATCGGTACATGCGGCCGCCATTGGGGGAGGCTACGTTCAGGAACGTGAGCGAGCGGTTCGAGACGCGGTCGAACAGGTAGAGGTCCTGCTGCTGGTCGCCGTTGAGGTCGATGGCCGAAAACTGGGGCGAGTTCAGACCGCCCGCCCACGGGTTGGGTAGGGTTTCAGTGCCGTGCACTACTTTTACAAGGTCAGGCCTGCTGACCAGGCCAAACGGCACGCTGGTTTGGGCTGCGGCCACCAACGGACCCGCTATTCCGAATAAGAAAAGTAAAAAACGGTTCATTGGCAGCTGGTTTGGTAGTTGCAACGCACAATCACGTCACGAAAGTACTTCACTAGGTTCATGGTAGATACAGCGGCCCTTTACGCCCGGTTCCTTCAGTGCACCGCCGTCAGCACCGACTCGCGCCAGTCACAGGACAATACCCTGTTTTTTGCGTTGAATGGTCCCAGCTTCCGGGGGCGCGACTTCGCCCCGCAGGCCCTTGTCCAGGGCGCCCGCCACGCCGTCGTCGACGATGCCGCGCTGGCCGCCCAGGACCCCGACCGCTATACCTACGCACCCGACCCGCTCGTGGCTTTACAGGAGCTGGCGCAGTACCACCGCCAGCAGCTACAGATTCCGGTGCTGGCCATCACCGGCTCCAACGGCAAAACCACCACCAAAGAACTGATAAACGCGGTGCTAAGCCGGCGCTACCGCGTGCAGTACACGCGCGGCAACCTCAACAACCACATCGGGGTGCCGCTCACGCTGCTCAGCATCCGGCCGCAGGAGCACGAGTTGGCCATTATAGAGATGGGCGCCAACCACCAAGGCGAAATTGCGCAGCTCTGCGAGCTGGCGGCCCCTACCCACGGTCTGCTCACCAACATCGGCCGCGCCCATCTCGAAGGATTTGGCGGCGCCGAGGGGGTAGCTAAGGGCAAAGGCGAGCTGCTGCTATATCTGGCCGCGCACCACGGCACAGCTTTCGTGAACACCGCCGACGCAAAAATTGCCGAGCGGGCCGAAGCCGTATCGGAGCGCGTTTCTTACCCCGGCCCCACCGATACCTACCCTGCCACGCTGCTCCCCAGCCCCGATTCTGCCGTGCGCCTCCGCTTGTTCGATGGCACCGAGGTAACCGCCCAAATTACCGGCGACTACAACTTCCCCAACTTGGCCGCTGCCGCCGCCGTGGGGGCGTATTTCGAGGTGTCTACTCCGGAAATTGCTGCCGCCCTGGCTGCCTACGCACCTACCAACAACCGCTCCCAGCTGGTGCAAACGGGCCGCAACGAGGTGGTGCTCGATGCCTACAACGCCAACCCCAGCAGCATGGTCGCCGCCCTGCGCAGCTTCGCCGCCCGCCCTACCCAGGCTAGCGGTAAGGTGGTTATCCTGGGCGATATGTTTGAGTTGGGCGAAGAAAGCAGGCGTGAGCATGCCGAAATCGGCCATATACTTGCCGACCTACCAATTGATACAGCAATAGTGATTGGTCAGGAAATGAAGAATGCAGCGCTAACGAATATTGCGGCAAAGCACTTTCCTACCAAAGCCGAAGCCGCCGACTGGCTGAAACAGCAGCCGCTTCAGAACCAGTTAATTCTGATTAAGGGTTCACGTGGCATGGGGCTGGAGACGTTGCTGGAGTTGGTATAAATTTATAGTTAGCCGTTGGCTATTGGCTGATGGCAATCCAAGAGTGTGTTTGTGTTACTACTGAACGGTGTAGAGACGCATACTTGCGTCTCATCGCCTGCGCCGCTAGGAATCGTTTAGGCGCCAGTCGTTCAACGATGAGACGCAAGTATGCGTCTCTATACCGTTCAGCTAATAGCTACTTCCCAATCTTCATCTTATACAACCGAAACGGATACTGCACCTTATCCTCGCCGTTGTTCCATTTGGGCGTCAGGTTGATTTGGGCGGCTGTGAGGTAGAGGTAGCCGTCGGGGCCAATGGCGAAGGTGTCGGGCCAGTGCAGGCGCGGGTCCTGGGCCACGGTCTCGAAGTGGCCGGCGGGCGTTACGCGGCGCACGGCGTGGTTGGGCGAGTCGGTGAGGTAGACGTTGCCGGCCGCGTCGGCAATCATGCCGTGCGAAATGCCGGTTTCGCCTACCACCTCCACATGCTGGGCCACTTGCTGCGGGCTTAGGCTGGCGTCGCGCAAGTACTCGGTTTTGATGCGGTAGAGCTTGGTCTGGTTGATGGCGCGGTAGTAGAAATACTCGAAATCGTGGGTAAGCGCAATGCCATTCACGTTGCTGCTGAACGGCTTACCGGTTTTGTCCTTCACTTCTTTGCCGTCGATACGCAGTACGTAGCCCGGCTCGGCCATCGTCGATTTGTGGCCTTGTAGCAGCAGGCGGCTCTTGCCAGTTTTCAGATCCAGCACCACAATGGCCGCCAGCTTGGGGTCGGAGAGGTAGGCCACTTGCCGACGCGTGTCGATGCGCACGTCGTTGAGGCCGCTTCGCTCGCGTGGAATATCCTCGAAGCGGTAGATACGCTCCACCTGATTGGTTTTCAGATTGATTTTCAAAAGCTTGATGCCCGCAATCAACGGCGCGTCGTCACCAGGATTCGACGGGTCCAGCACCCACAGGTTATCCTCCTGGTCTACAAAAACCGTTTGCACGCTCACGAAGCGCGTGCGCGCTTGCAGGGAGTCCCACTGGTTCCACTCGGCGTTGGGGTAGGGGCGGCGCTGGCCATTCACAATTTCCGCCACGGCATAATCGTAGTTCTTGTCCTTCTTCGGAAACGTCACGAAAATGCGCCCCTGCTGCGACACCGCCACGCCAATGGGCTGGTGCTTGCCAAATTCCGCCACTTGTAGCAGCGGCGTGCCGGCCGTTTGGGCCGCAATGGGTAGGGTAGACATGGTAAGGAACAGCAGGAAAAGGAGCGTTGATTTCATGTAGGGAGAGGTCAGAAGGAGCAGTTTTGTAGCGTTATTATGCTTTACTCTCTGTCATCCTGAGCTTGCGAAGGACCTTCTCAC
>NZ_JAHWGL010000096.1 GCF_019334315.1 Hymenobacter profundi | reverse complement strand
TATTTCAGTGGAACGACCATCGTACTAACGACTCGTTCTACTGTGATAAGGTCCTTCGCAAGCTCAGGATGACAGACGCTTTCTTCTTTACAACTGCACAATCTTACAAACTCAATACACCACAACTCCTGTAATACGCGTAGCGGTAGGGATTTCAGCCGAAGGCATGTCGGTGCTGTGGTCAGCGGGGAGGGAGTTTTCGTCTAGCAGCCATGCCATGCGGGCTTGGCGTGAGACGGCCGCGAAGCCATCGGGAGTGGTGCGTACCCGCGTTAAGCCAAACAGCTGACGCGCTGCACCGAAGGGCGAGCCCACGCCCACGCCTTCGCCAGTGCGGTACTGCGGATCGGTAACGATGATGCGCCGCAGGTAAAAACCCCGTTGCTGGTTGCCGGCCATTTCCAGCAGGGTAGGCGGCGCCGACGGGTCTTGCGCATCGCGCATCTCGTAGGCAGGGTAGGTGCTGTCGCCCACCGTGCGCGTGAGCTTGCGCAACTGGTCAGCGGGTACGCGAGCCAGGAGCAGCTTTTCGGGCATCCGCACCCGCAGCCGCCCGGCCTGGCCGGGGCTGATCAGGTGCAGCGAATCGGGCATATTCGGAGTTTGCGCAATGCGTTGTGCGGCCGCGTCGGGGTCGGTGGCGCGGGAGTCGCCGGCAAAGGGCGATGCTCCGCTAGAGGCCGTGGGTGTGGTAGACGAGTCGCAGGCGGTCAGCCCAGCCAGCAGCGCCAGGGGCAGCAGGGCGGCCCGCAGCATCCCTATACCAGGAAGAAAGAAAGTTGAAGGTAGCATGTCCGAGTTACGGCAACGAGCGGCTTGGTGTTGAGAGGAAACCTGCATAACCAAAACTTTACGACCGAAGGTAGCCGACTTGCGTACCTTTAGCCGAGCTTTTCTCACCCAAAACCTTTCTGATCGTGCCCGACGCTTCTGCCCGCAAACCGCTTATTCTGATTTCCAACGACGATGGCATTACGGCCCCTGGCATTGCCGTGCTGGTACGCGTGATGCGCCGCCTGGGCGAGGTGGTAGTGGTAGCGCCCGACTCGCCCCAGTCGGGTATGGGCCACGCCATCACCATTGGCCATCCCCTGCGCCTCGACCCCAGCCGCGTGTTTGCTGATGAGGGCATCGAGGCCTACGAGTGCTCCGGCACACCCGCCGACTGCGTGAAGCTGGCCAAACACATGGTCCTAAAAGACCGCAACCCCGACCTAGTAGTTTCGGGCATCAACCACGGCTCCAACTCCTCCGTGAATGTGCTGTACTCGGGCACAATGTCGGCAGCCATTGAGGCGGCCATTGAGGGGCTACCTGCCATCGGCTTCTCGCTCTGCGACTACGGCCACGAGGCCGATTTCTCGCACGTAGAAGAGTGGGTGGAGCACCTCACCCGGCAAGCCCTGGCCCACGGCATTCCGACGGGTACAGCCCTCAATATTAACATTCCCAAGAAGCAGGAGCAGCCCATTCTGGGTACGCGCCTGTGCCGCCAGGCCCGCGCCAAGTGGCAGGAGGAGTTTGACCTGCGCCACGACCCGCACCGCCGTCCTTATTACTGGCTGATTGGCAACTTCGTGAACGAGGACCAGGGGGAGGATACCGACGAGTGGGCACTGGCCAACAACTACATCTCCGTAGTTCCTTGCCAGTTCGACCTCACCGCGCATTACGGTCTTGCCCAACTCAACGAAAGCTGGGACCTGACGCTGGGCGACCAGCCCCCACGCCGTCCTACCCAGCCGCACACGCCCTATATCGGCAGCGCTACCCCTACCGACCCGCGCCCGGAGTAGGGTAGGCCCCGCTACTGTGCCCACGAAACCGCTGTACCTGGTAGCGCTACTGCTACCCGAGCCCGCACTAGCAGAGGTGTGGGCGCTGAAGCAGGATGTGCACCAGCGCACGGGCAGCCGCAACGCTGTACGCCTACCCCCGCACATCACCCTCATTCCACCCCTACGCCAATCCCCTGATTTCGAGCAGAAGGCGCAGCAAGTCCTGGCGGCTTTTGCTGCTACGCAGCGGCCGTTTGGGGTAGGGGTCGAGGATTTTGCGTGGTTCGGTAACCGCACGTTGTTTGTGCGCGTGCCGGAGGACGAAGGCGTACGGGCTTTCCACGCGGCCTTGCAGGCGTGGTGCGCGGCGCAGCTGCCAGAAGTGCCCCGCGAAACCCGGCCCTTTACGCCCCATGTCACCCTCGCCACCCGCGACCTGCCCGCCGAACAGGTGCCCGAATTACGGTCCCTGTTCGCGGCGCGTACCTACGCGGCTACTTTTGAGGTAGCGGCATTCCAGCTATTTCGCCACGATGGGCAGCAATGGCAGGTGGTCCAGGCCTTTGCGCTTACTGCGGCATAGCAAAGGCATTGATTAAAAGGATAATACACATGGTAGCTTGGCGAGTTGGCGAATGCTGTGCTAGGCGAGTTTTCACTCTGCTGTTCTTGCGCGGTGCCTTACCTCCCGATCCTTTCTCCTCGTAGAGTTGATTCGGGCTGTTACTGATGAGCTGCTTACACTTATGCATGATTTTCCTAAACCACCATTTAAAAATCCTGCTTTGCCTATTCATCATGCGCTGGCGCTGGAAGCCGCTGACTGCGCGGAGGGGGTACTACCTTTATTTGAGCAGGTATGCCCCCACGATATGCGTCCCCGCGAGGCATTAGCCACGTTGCGGGCTTGGGTGCAAGGGCAGACGAGCATGATGTCTTGTCGGAAAGCCGCGTTTGGTGCGCACGCGGCGGCACGGGCCGCTAGCCAACCAGCCGCCGTAGCCGCTGCCCGTGCTGCTGGTCAGGCGGCCGCAGTGGCGCACATGTATACCCATGCTCGTCATGTGGCCGCTTATGCCGCCAAAGCAACTGCTTTAGCAGCATAACACTCCCTTGCGCTGCAATGGCTCTGGTTTCACCTTTGCATCTCAACTGTCAACTAAGGCCAGCAACGCGCAGTGTAGGTACTTGGGGTAGGGAACTCTTTGGTTTGAAAGTAGGGCGCAAAAAAAGGCCCCGTCCAAAGGACGAGGCTTTTCCTGTCTGCAAGGTAGTGCGCCTAGCCGGCCGCTATAGTACCTGTTGCGGCCGGTGGTGCAGAATAGCTGTGTGCACCGCCTGCACGTGCTTGTGCTCAAAGGCGGGATTGTCAGATTTATGAATGACAGGAATGCTGGTGCTAACGGGGAGCCGGTGGTGTGTTGCCTGCTGGTACCACAACACACCGATCAGCCCAAGTAGCACCGCTAGTAGCAAGAGCAGCAGCTTCTTCATGGCCTGAGAAAAATTCTGTGTCCGAAAGCTACGCGCAGCAAAATGAAGCCTGCGTGAAACCAGTCGATACCAAGTCAGCCTATCACAAAAAAAGACGCTCTGATTTGAGTCAGAGCGTCTTTTTTAGGAAAAAATCCCCGTGCGTAGCGGTGCTAGCCTAGCGGCCGCACTACCTCACGCAAACTCCAGAATGAAGGTAGTGCCCTCGCCCACAGTTGACTCCACCCGCAGGTCGGCGCCGTGAAAGTCGGCAATGGTTTTGGCGATGGGTAGGCCCAGGCCGTAACCCTCCGGCGCAGCGGCACCTTTATGAAAGCGCAAGAACCGGTCGAACAGGTGCGGAATATTTTCAGCAGCAATACCGGGACCCGTGTCGTGCACGCCCAGGCGGTAGCGGCCATCGGGTAGGAGCTGGCCCGTGACGGTGATGCTACCTTCCTCGCGGTTGTATTTGATGGCGTTGCTAATCAGGTTGAACAGGAGCGTAAAGAGCAGCGTGCGGTTGGCGTTGGGAAGTACGTAATCGGGGTGCAACTCCACTAATAGCTTTATTTCGCGCTGGGCTAGGCGGTCTTCCAGCTCATTGGTCACGTCGGCCAGCACCGTCGCCAGCGATACGGTTTCGTTGCGCAGATACTGCTCGTTTTCGATGTTGGCGATGAGCAGCAGCGTTTTCACCGTGTTGCGCAGGCGGTAGAGTGTTTTCTGCGACTCCACCAATTTCAAAGAATGCGCGTGGCTCAGGCGCGGGTCTTGCAGCATGTTCTCGAACCGCGTTTGCAAGATACTCACCGGCGTCAGCAGCTCATGCGACACGTTCGACATAAACTCCCGCTCCTTGGCAAAAGCCCGCTGTATCTTGTGCATCATGCCGTTGAGGCTGTCGTCGAGGCGACGGAAGTCGGCGGTGGTGGTGGTCAGCGGCTCAAAGGGAAACGCCGAGGGGTGGTTCACGGCCTGTAGTTTCTGGGTGATCAGCCTACCCAACGGCCGCAGCAGGTAGTGAGCAAAGGCGGCGTCGGTAAAGACTGTCAGCAAGGCGCCAATCACCAGCACCCACAGCGCCAAGTGGCGCAGCGTGTACGTGAGCAGTTCCACCGTAGCCAGACTGCTCCCGATTTCCAGCCGGTAGGCCCGCCCGCCGCGCCGAAATACGTGGCTGAGAATCCGAAAGTCCTCAATCTCATTGTCTACCTGGCGCTGCTCCTCCAACATCCGCACGGGTTCCTCGGGGGTAGTGTCGGGTAGGGGGGTGAGGCTGATGTACTCCTGCTTCAGGATATTATAATCGGCGTAGGCCTCGGCGTTCTGCTCCTGCCGCACAAAGGCCGAAATGCCGTCGCGCCGGATCAGGTCCAGCAGCTCCGTTTGCTTCTCGCGTAGGCGCTGGTCGGTGTGCGCTACGGATACTCTACTCACAATTGGCGGCAGCGCCACCACGCCCAGCAGCACCAGCAGCAGCTTCGACAGCGCATTAAATAAGACCAGCTTTGCTTCTAACCGCATGGTTTACTATTGCTAAAACCCTGTCATCCTGAGCAGAGCGAAGGACCTTATGTCCGTTGAACGAGTCGTTGGTACGCTAGTCGCTCTCACGTGATAAGGTCCTTCGCTCTGCTCAGGATGACAGGGTTGTTTGACGTTTAACCTCCCTCGGAGATGCGGTAACCAATGCCGCGCACAGTTTCCAGGAAATCGGTGGGCGCAAACTGGCCGAGTTTTTTGCGGACGTTCTTGATGTGTACGTCGATGTAGTTGGAGTCGGAATCGTCTTCCAGCACGTTGCCCCACAGGTGTTCGCCTAGTTGCAAGCGCGTGAGCACGCGGTTTTTGTGTAGTAGTAGGTAGTGCAGCAGGTCAAACTCTTTTTTGGTGAGCGTCACCTCCTGGCCTTGGTAGTGCAGTGTGCGTCCCGTTACATCCAGGTGAAAGCCATTGCCGAAATCCACTTCCTGGCGCTTCAGCCCAAACTTACGCCGCGTGATGGCCTGCATTCGGCTCTGCAACTCCATGAGCGAGAAGGGTTTAGGAAGGTAGTCGTCGGCGCCCAGGTCGAGGCCTTTGATGCGGTCGTCGATGGCGCCGCGGGCCGTGAGGATGATGAAGGCGGCCTCCTGGTTTTCGTTCTCCTTGGCTTCACGCAGCAAATCCAGGCCGTCGCCGTCGGGTAGGCCCAGGTCCAGCAGCACGAAATCGTAGCTATTCACGAAGATTTTCTCCGACGCCTCGGCATACGTGCGGGCCGAGTCGCAGATATACTGCGACTGCGTCAGGAACTGGCGCACCTCTTGGTGCAGGCTTTTTTCGTCTTCAACAATCAGTACATACATAAGCTAAAGGCAGACGGGTAAGGGGAAAAGTTCAGGGCAGCAACATACGGAATCAGGCGTGAAGGAGAGGTGAAGCGCCAAATACGAATACTACCCACTGGTGAAACGGGAGGACCAAATCTGTAAAGATTTACCATGCAGAGCGGTCCATCCGGCTATGGAGTACCGAACTCGGCAAATTTGGCATCATGTCTAAGGTCACTAAAGATCACGCCTACCTACTAGCCGCCGATGAGCGGCAGGTGTACTAATACATTTTCATACCCAATGACTTGACTGAGGCTGCCTGCGCGTTGCGTAATCTGCTAGCCTAATTGGGCTTGTACCTTTTGCAAGTGACAGTAAGTGGCCACATAACGTAGCAGAAACTATTAAAACACTAGCGAATACAATGAGCCGTAGCCCTCACTAAAACCACATCGAAGCGGTTTTAGCGAGGGCTACTTGTCTTCGTCCGTTGACTGGTGGTCGCCCAACGCATCTTTAATATAGAGTTCCTGAATGAGGGTCATGAACGTGACGAGGGTAGGCATGGCAATGATGGTACCCGGCAGGCCACCTAGCACGCCACCCAGCAGCGCCCCCAACAGCACCAGCACCGGCGGTACCGATACGGTGCGTTGCTGTACCAGCGGCACCACCACGTAGCTTTCCACTTGCTGCACGCCCAGGTACACCAAGCCCACGTACAGCATCATTTCGGGGCCTTGCAGCACCGCCAGCAGCACCCCCGGTACGGCCGCCACAATAGGCCCAATGAAGGGAACGAAGTCCAGAATAAACGTCAGTACGCCTAGCACCAGCGCCAACGGAATGCCTAGCAGCATTAGGCCCGCCCAGGTAAGAATGCCCACGGCCAGCATGGCAATAAACTGCCCGAGCAGCCACCCTTCCAACTGCTGTACCACGCAACCCACTACCTCGCGTGCCCGCTGCCGGCGGGCTATTGGAAATAAGCGCGTGAAGCCGTTCACGTACAGGTTAGGGTCGAGAGCCAGGAAGAAGCCCGCAATGAGCAGCACCACGGTATTGGCCACAATACCCAGGAAGCTGCCCACATACCCCGTCATCCGGCTGAGGTTGGGGGCCGAGGCATCGGAGCGCACCTTATCGATAATGTAGTGGCCCCATTGCGTCTCTTCCAGTTGGCTCTCAATTTTGTTGACGGCCGCCGGCAGATTAGACGACAGCGTGCTTGCCTGTTCAGATATGCGCGGCGCGGCTAGCATCACAAACCCAGTGATGAGTCCGATGAGCAGTAACAAAGCCAGCGTAACCGCTAACTTCTGCGGGATTTTGCTGGAAATCCGGCAAAATATACGGCCAATGGCCCGCAGCAACACCGCAAACAGCACCGATCCAAAGCTCAAGAGTAGGATGGAAATGCTGGCCCACAGAAACCACAACAGTAGCCCTACGCACAGCACCGTTCCTACCACAATCAGCACTCGCGTCATGAAGCCATCCGACTGCTGCTTCGGGTCAAATGGGCCTTTGGAAGCGTTGGAGTGAGCAGAAGATGTGCGCGCCGCCGGTGACGCCGCCTGAAATGTATTGCGGATAAAATCGAGCATGTGGGTAACCAGTGAGTATAGTACTGATACTGGCTCGGCTAAGTAAAGTTGACCAGCGCCCTCTTGCATCGCCTACCGCGAAGCAATAGCGTTAGAAGTCTGCTGCTATCAATTCCCGGTCTAGAGCACCACCTGTCATGCCACCCTGAGCGCTGGCAACAGATATCTGCCGCATCGGCGTGGTAAGGTCGCCTGCCGCAAATACGCCGGGCACCGTAGTAGCGCCCATCTCGTTGGTGCGCAGGTGCCCGTTCTCCGTGAGTTCGCAACCAAGTTGTGCATGAAAGTCAAGCGGCAGGGAAAAAGGTACGTGGGCAAACAAGGCCGTAAGCGGTACCTGCTCGTCGCTAGTCAGGCGCAGGTAGCGCAGCTGACCCGCCTCGTGCTCCAGCGCCGCCAAGGGTGTTTCGATAATGCGGACAGAATGGGCTTGCAACTGCTGGGTTTGCTCTGCGGTGAAGGTAGAAGGCCCATTCGTGAACACACGTAGGTCAGCGGACCAATGCTGAATCATGCGAGCAAAATGAAATCCCATGTCGCCATTGCCGAGCACGCCCAGAGGTTGGCTGTGCACTTCGTAGCCGTGGCAATAGGGGCAGTGTAGCACCGAGATGCCCCAACAGTCAGCAAAGCCCGGCAGTGCGGGCATTTCATCGCGGATGCCCGTGGCAAGTAGCAGCTTACGTCCCCGGAAAGTCTGCCCATCCTCGGTGCTCAGGCTGAAATAGGGGCCGTCAGGGGTGATGTGCGTGACAGTGGCCGTGCGGAGCTGTACAGTGGTGTAGGGTAGGAGTTGCTCGCGGGCAATGGCAAGCAGCTGCTGGGGGGTAGCCCCGTCGCGGGTGAAAAAGCTGTGGGAGTGGGGCGTCTGCCGATTGGCCGGACTGCCAGCATCCAGTACCAGCACGCGGCGGCGTGAGCGGCCCAGCATCAGCGCGGCGCTGAGACCAGCTACGCTGCCACCAACAACCAGTGCATCAAAAAGCGTGTCAGAAGACATAACAAAAAGCAAGAAGGTAGAAGAATAACTATACAACAAATATATGCAACAATGTTTCAATAAAGTAAAAAGAAATACGTTTCCGCAAAGCTCCGCCTCCGCGAGCCGACAGTTTTTCTACTGCCGCAGGTAGGCGCCCAACTGCGAAATAGAGGCAATGCCTAAGTTGGCGGCCTGCTGGCGCCGCATCAACAGGGCATAGGCGTTGTTGAAGCCCAGCGGCGCTAGCCACTCCAGGTTATAGCGCCGTCGGAAACCTTGTTGCACGTAGTCATACACGGCTTGCGGGTTGCCGCCAAGCGAGTCTAGCACGGCGGCGGAGGGTTGCAACAGTACCAATAATCCTGTGCCCGTGTACTCCGGGTACAGATCGATTTCGCCACGCCGCAGGGCCTCGAAGCAAATACTGGTGCCACCAAGGCCGGTTTTGGTGGCTACATTCAGATCAGTATTGGCTCGAATGAGGGCTGCGTACATTTCTACCAGAATAGTTTGCTCAGCAAAAATCTTGGCGCCCAGCGTGATGGTAGGGGCGCCGGCTGGGGTAGGGCGCGGTGCGGACCATAGACCGCGCTGCCGCAGGAAGGCTTCGGCCACAGCGCGGGGGGCTTTGTGCAGATAATCGACCTGATAATTCAGATCAGTCATCATCGAATCATTGATCTGCCCGGCCAGTCTAGCCAGCGCCGGCGCCAGTTGGGGGTAGGCGGCCAGTGCCTGCGGGCGCACCACCGGCGCAGCGTAGTAGGGCGGAAAGGCCTGCTTGTCGTCGTGCAACACGCGCAGGTCGTAGGCCTTGATGCGGCCGTCGGTGGAGTAGCCGTCGATGAGGTCTACCTCGCCGGCGCGAACGGCTTCGTACACCAGTGCCGGGGCCAGAATGACGTTGCTGGGATGCAGATCGTAGGTGACAGCCAGGCCCGGAAGGCCATCGGCCCTACCCACAAACTCGGGACTGAAGCCGGCTCGTAGCCGTGCGCTGGCGCGGGGTATCAAATAGAGGCCACCCAATAGCGGCAGCACCACCAACAGCGCCGTGCCTACCCGCGTGAGCTGGCGGGCACTCAGGCGCTGCACGCCCGCCAGTGCCACATCAAAGGCTACCGCCAGCCCAGCCGACGGAATAGCGCCGGCCAGAATCATAACGGGGTTATTGAGGGCGATACCGCCGAAGATGAATTCGCCCAGACCACCCGCCGCCACGTAGGCCGCCAGCGTGGCTACGCCCACGTTAATCACCGTGGCCGTGCGGATGCCCGCAAACAAAACGGGTAGGGCAAGCGGCAGCTCCACGCGCCGCAGAATTTGCCAATTGGTGAGGCCCAGGCCGCGGGCGGCTTCCACCACGCCAGCATCTACACCGCGCACGCCTTCCACCGTATTGCGCACAATGGGCAGCAGCGAATACAGAAACAGCGCGAAGATGGCCGGCTCGTAGCCAATGCCCATCAGCGGAATTAGAAAGCCCAGCAGCGCAATACTCGGGATGGTTTGCAAGACTCCCGCGAAGCCCAGCACCGGCCCCGCCCACCGCGGCCGCCGCGCCACCGCCAGCCCCACGGGCACCCCTACCAGCACGCCCAGCAGCAACGCCGCCGCCGTCAGGCCGATGTGCTGAATGGTCTGCTGACCAAGTTTAGTGGCTTGCTCGTGCCAGAAGGAGAAAAGGTCGGAGAGGGTTTGCACGGGGGCTGTTGTAAATGATTGGTGAAGCCGGGTAGGGAAGTGGCTATGAGAGTAAGAACCACGAATAATAGCCTCGTAGCAGAAGCAGCCCGGCATAGAAACGGCGACCTTATGCAGCGCGCAGGTCCGTTTCGTAGTAACAGTCCCAGTAGCCGTTGTCGAGGCGGTAGACGTTTACGCGGTGGATAAGTCCCAGGCGCGGGTGCCGGGCTTTCACTTGGCCGCGCCAGACGATGGTATGCGCGGGCGCATCGGGGGTAGGCTGCACGGTTTGGCCCAGCGCATAGGCGAAAGGGCGCGGAGTCAGGCCGGGGTCGGTTTCCGGCAGGACTTCTAAGACGGAGCGGGTAGGCCGACTTTCAGGAGTGGCGTCGGGCACACTACAAGCTTCTTCGTGCCAGGCCAGCGGCTCCCCGCACGTGGCGCACAACGAGGCATCCAGATCGGAGGTGTGTGCGGGCGTTAGTTCTGTATCTGTATCCAGCACTTGCATGGCGTCTGAGTCAGCTACGTGCATGACATCGGGTACAAACGTGGCGGTACTTTTCTTACGGGTAGCCATACGGAATCAAGTACATTTTTTAGCTAAGGTACAGCGCACTAAATATTTTAGCAACCCGAAAGTCTGCCAATACACTGCGTGTCGCGGCCAGGGTTTACTAGCGCCGACTGCTAGGTAGGGGGCCACAACTGGCGCAACGTTGGGCGAAGCCGCGGTCCGAAGCTTAGGCTGCCGCCGCTGCCAATGCCCGCTCAAACCCCGCCATCAGCCCTGAAAGGTCTACTTGCTTGTTCGTCTCGCTGATGCCTACCTGGCTACCAGGCGCGCCGCTGAGCAGCTCCAGGGCCTCCTGCACCGAAGCAGTGGCGGGTAGGGTAGGAGCTTCTTCAGTGGCCGCAGGAGTAGCCGGCAGAAACGGCAGGACATCGGTCAAATGCAGCACGCGCAGCTGCAACGCCAGCCGCTCGGCAGCAAAGAACTGGCGCACAAAGTCGTTGGCCGGGCGGAACAGCAACTCCCGCGGCGTGCCCATCTGCTGAATCTGCCCACCATTCAGCAACGCAATCCGGTCGGCCAGCTCGAAAGCCTCCTGCACATCGTGGGTCACGAGCACAATGGTCTTGCGGCGCAGCTCATCCAGCTCCCGGAAATCCTGCCGGATGGCGGCGCGGGTGATGGGGTCGAGGGCGCCGAAGGGCTCATCCATGAGCACAATAGGCGGGTCGGCGGCTAGGGCCCGCGCAATGCCCACGCGCTGCTGCTGCCCACCCGAAAGCTGGCGCGGGTACTGCCCGGCGTACTGCGCGGGCGGCAGGTGCAGGCGCGTGAGCAACTCCTGGGTGCGTTGGGCAATCTGCTCCGGTTTGTGTTTCAGGAGCTTGGGCACCACGGCCACGTTCTCGGCCACGGTGTAGTGGGGCAGCAGCCCTACCTGCTGAATCACGTAGCCCAGGCCGCGCCGCAGCACGGCGGCATTTTCCTGCCGGATGTTGTGGCCGTTGATTTCAATGCTGCCGCCGTCGGGCTCGATGAGGCGGTTGAGCATCTTGAGCAGCGTGGTTTTGCCGCAACCGCTGGGGCCCAGCAGCACCAGCGTTTCGCCCGCCGCCAGGGCAAAGGAAATATCCTGCACCACGGCGCGGTCCTGGTAGCGTTTGGTCAGGTTGCGGACGTGGATGGCGGGGGTAGGCAAGGGACTGATGAGAAGAGGGTAGGAGAGCTTTGCTACAATGCCTCAAGGTAAGCGAGAAGAAGGGAAGTTTGTTTGCGGGCCATAGCATGCACCCATCAGTGAATACGGTCAGGCCGGCTACCTGGCCCTCAGGCATAAATGGCACTAGGATAAGGCCATTTTAACATTTCTTATTTTATATAAACATTCTAATTATATTTTGAATAGTAAGGTAATAATTATAGCATGCAGTCTATTTATACCACACCTGTTCTGCTTCGCTGATGTTCCTATAGCTGCGAAGTAGTCAGTAGTTTATATCCAGAGGGTAGTCCATTAGTCTGCCTTCTGCCGGATGGGCAAAAGATTAGGAGAGAATAAGAGATAAAGAAGCTGGTGCCTAGTGCTAGGCTCTGTATAGTTCGTGAATGAGATGATAGGGAATTATGAAACGAATCGTGACACTGTCTATCGTGCAAGTGCTCGTTTTGGCCCTGCACTGCGTGGGGTGTGCCCAGACGCAGCACCCAGGAAAAAGCAAGGCTTCGCAACTTACGCTGGTAGGCGAGTGGACTGTTGTTGAGCAATCGGCTACGCCAGTAAGTATTGCTACGCTGTGTCAGGCTATCCGGCCGGGCTCCACTATCACGTTTGGTCCTGCTACCCTTGCTGTATACGCTACTGCCGGTAAGCCTTGTGCGGTGATGGACTATAAGGCTAATGGCCAGTTTCTAAGCTTTTCGCGGGAGGATATGGTGTGGCTCGCTACCTACGAGCTGACGGCGGAGCGCTTGACTTTACGCTCGCCCAATCTCTTTACGTCGGCGACCACCACGCCCGCAGGGCCAGGCTCAGAAATACAAGTTACGCTAACCAGAAAGTAAGCACCGCACGCTTCCGGCGACGAAAGGGCACGCCGTGTCGTGCCGACTCTTTCTCCATACCAACCACACAATCCATCCTTTCCACTTCATTCTACATTCTATGAAAAACATCTACTGCGTATTGATTCTGCTCTTGTTTGGGGGGCTTTGGGTGCCGGCCTACGGCCAGAAACCGCTCTATTTGGGCAAATTGAAGGAAGTGGCCGCGCAATACAAAAAGCCCGTCCAGGCGGCGGTCAGTGCCAAGGGGGGAGGCGCAGCAGTGCGTCAGGCCCTACCCGAAGGCAAGGCGCTGGCGCTCACCCTCACGGCAAGCAAGCGGCAGGGAGCCGCCGAGTTGTTCTTCGGCGAAGTAACCAGCACCAAGCACAGCACGTTCTACCTGAAGGTATCGGACCGGGAGGCCACGGGCTCGGTAATACTGCGCGATGAAAAGAAATACTACCGCTTTTCCTCTACCGCCGACGGCTCGGTGTTTCTGACGGAAGAAGACATCGACAAAGTGCTGTGCGTGGGCTACCAAGACCGGGAGAACATCGCCCCTGCCACTCAATCGACTACCAGCGTAACGGTGGCAGCGGCCGTGCCGGCCCTGGAGAGCTTGCCGGGTGCTGGTGCCGTGCTGTACCTCGATTTTGACGGGCAGACGGTAACCAATACCCTGTGGAATTACAATTTCAACGACGGCAACCCCATTGAGGCAGCCCCCGCGACTCTGTCGGAACGCGAAATGACCGAGGTGTGGAAACTGGTTAGCGAGGACTACCGCCCCTTTGCCCTGAATGTAACCACGAGTGAAGCCGTGTTCAACCAGGCGCCGGCCAACCGGCGGATGCGGGTTATTTTCACGCCTACCACCGACTTCTACCCTGGGGCCGGGGGCGTAGCCTATATTGGGTCCTTCGCCTGGGGTGGCACTAGCTACGGCGAAACGCCCTGCTGGGTCTTCAACGGAGGCGTGAAAGGGGCCGGCGAAGCCGGCTCGCACGAGGGCGGACACACCCTGTATCTGGGGCACGATGGCCGCACTACCCCCGCCGAAGGCTATTTTGCTGGTCAGCAGTCTTGGGCTCCTATCATGGGAGTGGGCTATTATGTGCCGGTGGCGCAGTGGAGCAAGGGTGAGTATCCCTACGCCAACAATATGGAAGATGATCTGCTGAAAATCAGCACCATGAACGGCTTTGGCTACCGGGCCGATGACCACGGCAACGACCTGGCCTCGGCTACCCCGCTGGTGGTAGGCGCAGGCGGGGTGGTATCGGGGGCGGCCAACCAGGGTGTTATTTCCACCACAACGGATGTAGACGTCTTCTCCATCAAACACGCCGGCGGCCCGTTGGCCCTCAGCGTCCGCCCCGATCCTGCCCACCCTAACCTGGACGTGCTGCTGACCCTACGCGACGCGGCCGGCACCGTAGTAGCCACGGCCGACCCGGCCACGCTTTCGGCCTCCTTGGAAGGCACGTGGCCAGCCGGGGTGTATTATCTGACCATTGATGGTACGGTGGGCGCACTCGGGGCCAACTCCGATTATGCTTCCCTGGGCGCTTACTCCATTGCTACAAAAGACTACGAGCAACCGACGTACGCCGATGGTTGTACTAACTACGCAACGCTGATCAATAACTTTAGCTTCAGCACGTTGGCAAATGCTAATTCGGGCTGCGGAGGTGGCACGGCCAATGGCTACACCATCTATCCTCCAACTGGTACGCTCACCACTACCCTTACCCGCGGCGAAAGCTACGCCATGCAAATGCAGGCGGCCAACTACTCCATGTATTTTGGCGTGTGGATCGATTTCAACCAAGACAAGGATTTCGACGACGAAGGAGAGTTTGTATACGCCTCGCCTACTTCTTCCACGTCTCCTTTCGCAACTACCATTGCTATTCCGGCCACAGCGCGCCTGGGCACCACGCGTATGCGGGTACGGAGCACGTATAGCCCTCAGATAACGAGCGGGCAGTCATCGTCGTCGATGACCTACGGTGAGGCAGAGGACTACACCATCACCATCCGAGCTAATGAAGCGCCCGTTGTTCGTCTCACGTCGCCGGTCCCTGGCGCCAGTTTCAGTGCGCCGGCCACCATCAGCCTCACAGCCGACGCCACCGACGCCGATGGCCGCGTAGCGAAGGTGGAATTCTTTGCAGGAACCACCAAGCTAGGGGAAGTGCTGACTGCTCCTTACACCTATACTTGGAGTGGGGTAGGAGCCGGCACCTACGCCCTCACGGCCGTCGCCACCGACGACAAAGGGCTGGCCGCTACCTCCGCGGTGGTGTCGGTAACGGTCAACGACAATGCCGTGGCCCAGGGCTGCGGGCTAGGCTACTGGAAAAACCACCCCGACCGGTGGGGGTGCTACACCCCCACTACCCTCTATCGGAGTATATTTCAGTCAGCCCCCGCCGAACTCAAGACCAAAACGCTGCTGGAAGTGCTGAAGTCCGGCGGTGGTGGCAACTACAATCTGGGCCGGCAATCGGTAGCGGCGCTGCAAAATATTTGTAGCAGCACAGTAGGCTACGGCGCGCCCTACCGGGGCGATACGCAGAAGCTTATCAACGATGTAAATGCGGCCTTCACGAGCAAGGATAAAAAAGCAGCAAACGCACTAGCGGATAAGCTCGAGAAACTCAACAGTGCCGGCTGTCCTCTGGATGGCAACTCGGCTAAGCTACTAGCCACCGCTACGAGCAGTGCCCAGCACCTCACGGATGAGGTAGGAGGCATGAATAAGCAGCTCAACATTTATCCAAACCCCTTCACGGAGGAAGCAGTCATTGAATTCCAGCAGGCCCAAACGCAAAATTACGTGCTCGAACTCTACGACGTAACCGGCCGGCTGCTCCAGCGCATTGCTGCTGGTACCGCCGAAGCCGGCAGGAACTATCAATTCCCGGTGGACAGCCGAAACCTGGCGGAAGGTATGTACCTGGTGCGGTTGACGACGGGCGAAACGGCTCAAAGTTTCCGCTTGCTGAAGGCGAAATAAGAGGCTACTGGGCACAGCAGTAACAGGTTGTGCTGCTGTGCCCGGAAGTTGGCAGGTACTGTAAGAAGACGCACATGCGGCCCTTTCATCGCGTTTCCATATGCCCGGAGACATGATGGGAGGGCCGTATGTGCGTCTTCTGCTTTATCTTGAAACCGACTTCACGCCATTCCTATGTTCAGCAAAACCATCCTGTGTTTTCTCGTCTTGCTTGCTAGCCGTTTCGCCTCGGCCCAGGTATACTCCGTCACCGACCCGCTGGCGCACACGTTTTCCATTGTGGCACGCGACCTGAAAACCGGTGATATGGCCGTGGCCGTGCAGAGCCACTGGTTTTCGGTGGGTACGTCCGTGAGTTGGGGCGAGGCCGGGGTAGGCGTGGTGGCGACGCAATCCTTCACCAACAAATCCTTCGGGCCGCGCGGACTGGCCCTGCTCAAAAGCGGCAAAACCGCTCAGCAGACGCTGGATGCGCTGCTGGCCGCCGACGAAAGCCGCGACGTGCGCCAAGTCGCCATCCTCGACGCCAAGGGCAACGTGGCCACCCACACGGGCAAAAAGTGCATCGATGAGGCTGGTCACGTCAAGGGTAATCAATTTTCGGTGCAGGCCAACATGATGCTCAACAATACGGTGCCCGCCGCCATGGCCAAGGCCTACGAGCAAAACGCCACCCTACCCCTGGCCGAGCGCGTGCTGGCTGCCCTCGACGCGGCTCAGGCAGCGGGCGGCGACATCCGCGGGCGGCAGTCGGCGGCACTGCTGGTGGTGCGCGGCACCGCCACCGAAGGCCCCTGGGCCGACCGTCTCATCGACCTGCGCGTGGACGATGCCGCGGAGCCACTCCAGGAACTGCGCCGTCTGCTGAACCTGCACCGCGCCTACGAGCACATGAACGCCGGCGACCTAGCCGTGGAGAAAAATGACGTGCCCGGCGCCATCCGCGAGTATGAGGCCGCCGAGAAAATGTTTCCGCAGAACCTGGAAATGAAGTATTGGCACGCCATCAGCCTAGCTAATAAGCAGCAGGTGCCCGCAGCGCTGGCATTGCTGCGGCCTATTTTTCAGCAGGAACCCAACTGGCGCATCCTCACCGGGCGCCTACCCAAGGTAGGGCTGCTCACGGTGAGCCCCGCTGAACTGAAGCAGATTATGAGCCTGTAGAAGCGCCTTGCGGGCGCCCGTTCGCCTGCTTTGTTACTGAGCGGGCCTCATTTCGGCAGTTGTTCATTCTAACTATCTCACCCTCACGGGCGGCTACCAGGCGCCCCTACTTCCACCCGCTATGCGCAACATTCTACTTCTCTTTTTCTCTTTTCTATTGCTCGCCGGTTGCGGTAGCACGCGCTCGGCCAACCCCGGCCAGGCCAGCGTTACCACGGTGTACATCGTGCGTCACGCCGAGAAAGACCCGGGTCCCAACCTGCCGGATCCGGCCCTGACACCAGCCGGCGAACAGCGCGCCGTGGCCCTACGCGAACTGCTGGAAAGTCGCCCCGTAACGGCCATTTTTACGACCGACACCCGCCGCACCCGCGGGACGGTGGCCCCGCTGGCCACCGCGCTACGGCTGCCGCCCATTGTGTACAACCCCCGCAACCAACGGGGCTTGGCCGAGCAAATCCGGCAGGAATACGCGGGCAAAACCGTGGTGGTAGTTGGGCACTCCAATACGATTTTGCCTTTGCTGGACGAATTGCAGGTGACGCGCCCACTACAGGAAATAGCTGATAATGAGTATGATTATCTGTTTGAGGTGAAACTGCCCCGCGCTGGTGGCCCCGGTACGGTGGCAGTGCAGCACTACGGCGCCGGGGCGAAATAAGGCGCTTTCGTTTCTTCCCCTGGGCAGGCTTTCTATATTGCGACTTCGTTCTGACTGCTTTTCTGACTCTCTACCATACCCCTCACTACATGCGCTTTCTCTCTCGCGGGGTAGCGGCCGTGGCCCTGGCGGCCCTGCTGGCTCCCGCTGCCCAGGCCCAGTCTGCCTCCAAAATCGACTCGCTGGCCATCCGCACTATTTACGACGAGGCCCTGCTGCGCGGGCAGAGCTACGAGAACCTGCGCCAGCTCACCAGCCAGGTAGGCGGCCGCCTCAGCGGCTCGCCGGAGGCGCAAAAGGCCGTGGAATGGGGCAAAGCCGCCATGGAAAAGGCCGGCTTCGACCGTGTGTATTTACAGGAAGTAATGGTGCCGCATTGGGTACGCGGCGCCAAAGAGAAGGCCGAAGCCAAAGTCGGTAGCAAAGCCACTAAGTTCAACGTATGCGCCCTGGGCGGTTCGGTAGCCACCAAAGGCAAGCTGAAAGCAGGCGTGGTGGAAGTGACCAGTTGGGACCAGCTAGCCGCCATGCCCGACAACCAGGTGAAGGGTAAGTTCATCTTCTATAATCGCCCCATGAACCCTACCTTCATCGAGACGGGTAGGGCCTACGGCGACGCCGGCGACCAGCGCCGCCGCGGGGCCATCGAAGCGGCCAAGCGCGGCGCGGTGGGTGCCCTGGTGCGTAGCCTCTCCCTGGCCCACGACGACTACCCGCACACCGGCACCATGAGCTACGACGACAAGGTGAACAAGGTACCTGCCGCCGCCCTCAGCACCAATGGCGCCGACCAGCTCAGCCAACTCCTCAAAGCCAATCCTACCCTCACCTTCGAGCTGGAAATGGCATGCCAGCAGCTACCCGAGGTGAAAAGCTACAACGTGGTAGGCGAGCTGAAAGGCTCGAAATATCCCGACGAAATCATCAGCGTAGGCGGCCACCTCGACTCTTGGGACCTGGCCCAAGGCGCCCACGACGATGGCACCGGCATTGTGCAAAGCATGGAAGTACTACGCCTGTTAAAAGCCACCGGCCTGCGCCCCGAGCGCACCGTGCGCGCCGTATTCTTTATGAATGAGGAAAACGGCACCCGCGGCGGCCTGAAATACGCCGAGTTAGCTAAAGCTGCCAACGAAAAGCACGTGGCCGCTATGGAATCGGACGGAGGTGGGTTTACGCCCCGCGGCTTCGGGGTAGAGGCAGACCCCGCCACGCTGGCTAAAATCCAGAGTTGGGCACCGTTGTTCGTGCCCTACCACAGCGAGGAAATCGGCCCCGGCCACGGCGGCACCGACATCGGCCCGCTGAAAGGCCAGGTGAAAGCCCTCATCGGTTACGATTGCGACGACCAGCGCTACTTCGACATCCACCACACCGCCGCCGACACCTTCGACAAGGTAAACCGCCGCGAGCTGGAAATGGGAGGCGCCAGCATGGCCGCCCTCATCTACCTCATCAGCAAATACGGGCTGTGAGAAGTGGTGAAGTTGCGAGGTTGTGAAATAGTGAATAGCAAAACGGCTGTCATCCTGAGCGGAGCGAAGGACCTTATCACGT
>NZ_JAHWGL010000095.1 GCF_019334315.1 Hymenobacter profundi | reverse complement strand
GCTCAGGATGACAGGCGCTTTTGCTATTCACTCAGCTACTCCCTCACTCAGTCGCTCTTCAACTTAAACAAATGCGGGGTGCTGGTGGGCTCGTAGCGGCCGAAAGCGGTGGGCAGCTTGTAGCGCAGTTCGGGGAGCAGGTTGCGCTCGTCAATGAGGTAGGCCGGAGGGTGGCGCATGTTGTGCGCCAGCCGGAAGGCGGCGGCGTACTCGTTGAGGTGGCCGAAATCCTGCTGCGCTAGGCGCCAGTCGAGGTAGGGCGTGACCAAGCGATTGGAGAGGTAGGGCCGCCGGTCGGTGCCCAGTACCAATAGCGTTTGGTTGCGTACGCTGGCATACGCGGGGTTGGGCTGCACGGCAAAGGATTCTTCGGCAGGAATGGGTAGTAAGTTGCCAAAGGGCAGCACACTCCGGTAGCGGATGCCTACCACAGTTCCTATCAATACCACGAGCAACAACTCCAGCAGCCACGGCCGCTGCGCCCGCTGCCACAGAAACAGCCCGAAATAGGTGAGCGGCGGCAGTGCCAGCACCAGCGTACCGGGCGCCCTACCATCACCGACAATAATAATAGCAATGGTGACAACTAGCCAGACCAGCATCAGCTGCAGGAACTTCACCTGAAATACCAGCCCCAGCGAGGTAGCAAACGTGCGTAGCAGCGCCACCACCAGTAGCACACCCGGCAAGATCAGCAGGCGCAGTTGCACCAGGCGAGGCATGCCATCGGCACCAGCCGTAAGGCCCGTCAGGGTAGGGTGCAGATGAAACTGTGAGAAGGCCGGCAGCGCATCAACATACAGCAGCACCGTGCCCACCACCACGTACGGAAAAAAGAAGCCGCACAGCAGCAGCAAAAAGCTACGAAACGAGTTGGCAGCGAAGATGATAACCGCAAACAGCGCCAGCACCAGAAACAACGCCAGTGGCAGGTAAAACAGTGCCGCTAACCCCAGTAGGAACCCTGCCTGAAACAGGCGCCGGTTGTCGTATCCCTCGCGCGAGGTGGGCAGCAGCGCACTGAGCGCGTACACCACCAACGTGTGCCCCACCAGCAGCGGCGACAAAATATCCAGGTCAGACGTGACGCTGGCTACCAGCAGGTAGGTCAGAGCGGCTACGTAGCCGCGCTCGGGGTGCACATCGGCGCGGTTTAGGATGCGGTTGAGGCGCACGGCTTGCACCACCAGCAGCGCCAGGGCCAGCGCCCGGTACAGCCACAGCGGCCGGCTTCCCAGGGCTTCGAGCAGGCCATACAAGGTGCTCGCCAGCGGGGCCGTGCTGTCATACAGGTCGCGGTAGGGCACTGCGCCATTGTGCAGCCGCTCGCCTATCAGGAAGGCGTGCAGTTCCACGGCCGACAGCGGCACGCCCAGCCACAACAAGGGTAGGCGCACGGCCAGCACCAGCAGCAGCAACACCACCAGACGCGAGGGAAGCGGACTTTTGAAAAACTGAAGCAGGATGTTGGGGTCTTGGGGTCGTGGGGACTTCGGGGTCGTGGTTGCTACGCTGGCAACCAAACAGACTCCTGGTTCGCAAAAGTAGCAGGTGCGCCAGCAGTAGCCTAACCAACCCAACGCCTAAAGTCGATGCGGCCACGTAGAACCGGGTAGGGATTCAGGATGTAAAAATAAAATTCAAGCCCCTAAGACCCCGAGACCCTAAGACCCTAATCACCTATCTTTGCCTGTTCTATGGAAAGCAAACGACAGCAAAAAGTAGCCAGCGTACTACAACAGGAACTGGCCGCCGTATTTCAGCGCGACCTGCCGCACTTGTTCCCGGGCCTAGCGCCTGGCATCAGCACGGTGCGCGTATCGCCCGATTTGGGCATTGCCCGCGTGTATCTGAGCTTGCTCTTGGTAGGCGATGGCGAAGCGATGCTGGAGTTAGTACGCGACAGCGGCAAGGAGATTCGCATGGCCCTAGCCAAGCGCATCCGCCAGCAGCTGCGCGTGGTGCCAGCTCTGAGCTTCTTCCTCGACGACAGCGCCGCCTATGCCGCTCACATGGACCAGGTATTTGGTGGCCTCACCATCCCGGCCACCGACCCCAACGCGCCCACCGACGAGGACGACTCCGCCAAGCCTACCCCTCCCCGCCCCCGCCTGTTTGCCGACGAAGATGAGTAACAAGGTGAAGTTGTGAATGGTGAATTTGTGATTTTTCAGCTATCCTTTTCCCTTCCGCCTACTCACAACTTCATAACTTCACAACTTCACCATTTATCCCCTTGCATTACGACCCGATTAAACGCTCGCTGGGCAACGTGTTTAACCGCACGCCGTGGCTGCGGCGCCTGTTCTATCACCTGCTCGACCTGCTGCTGCTGCGCACCTGGCACGTGCATCGCGAGCTGCGGCAGTGGTCCAAAGGCCGCACCCAGGACCCGCTCACCATTCTGGATGCTGGTGCCGGCTACGGACAGTATACCTACTGGCTGAGCAGCATGAGTCCCAAATGGCAAATCCTGGCCGTGGATGTGAAAGAGGAACAGGTAGCCGACTCCAACAACTTTTTCCGGCAGATTGGCCGGCCACAGGTACAGTTTGCCGTGCAGGACCTAGTGCTGTACCAGGAGCCTAACAGCTTCGATCTGGCTTTGTCGGTGGATGTGATGGAGCACATTCTGGAAGACGTGGAGGTGTTCCGTAACATTCACGCCTCGCTCAAGGATGGCGGCATGCTGCTCATCTCTACCCCCAGCGACCAGGGTGGCTCCGACGTGCACGGCGACGGCGAAACCAGCTTCATTGAAGAACACGTGCGCGACGGATATAACATCCACGAGATTCAGCAGAAGCTGCGCACGGCCGGTTTTGAGCGCATCGAGGCCCGCTACAGCTATGGGGAACCCGGTCAGGTTTCCTGGCGCCTGAGCATGAAATACCCCATTCTGATGCTGGGCAAGTCACGGCTGTTCTTCCTGCTCCTACCATTTTACTACCTCCTAGTCTTTCCCTTCTGCCTGCTGCTCAATTGGTATGATGCCCGTACCACCCACGACTCCGGCACCGGCCTGATTGTGAAAGCCTGGAAGTAGCTGTTTTGCCTAGGGTAGCGTATCTTGGGAATCGATTCTTAGGCCGAAAGATTATGGAGGAAGAAAACGATATAGTCAGCATGCCTTACCGCTTAGACTGCTTACAAATGCAGACCACACACGATATTGCATTTACAGCTTCTGAACCTACCCCAAAGAATACAATACAAGACCACGAAGAGCGCCTGCGCAGCCTCGAAGAGTTTATGCGTCGCGCCATCTAGCCTTACTTTATCCGCCTCCCGCTTCGCTCTACCCACGCCCGCACGTGAACGTTCCTTTGCTCATTGCCCGGCGCTACTTTTTCTCGAAGAAGAAGCGCAACATTATCAGCATCATCTCCAACATTTCGATGGTAGGGGTGGCCGTGGGCACAATGGCGCTTATCATTGTGCTGTCGGTATTCAACGGGCTGGAGGACCTCGTGCGCGGCCTCTACGGCAAATCGGACCCCGACCTGATGATTTCGGCGATGCAGGGCAAGTCCTTCCCGGTGGATAGCGCCTTCATCGACCGCATCACGGCCGTACCAGGCGTGGCGCTGGTCACGCAGGTGATTGAAGACAACGCCCTGCTCCAGTACCACGACCGCCAGATGGTAGTGAAGATGAAGGGTATGAGCGAAAACTATTTCGCCCAGAGCAACATCGACTCGGCTATTGTGGAAGGCGACCACCGCCTCGTGCGCGACGGCCAAGACTACGCCCTGCTGGGTGCCGGCGTGCAGCACGAACTCAGCATTGCTCTCGACAACCGCCTCTCGCCCCTGCGCCTGCTTTACCCGCGCAACACAGGCAAAAAATTGCTGTCGATGAATCCGGAAACGGCCTTCAACGAGCAAGCTATCCTAGCCGGCGGCGTGTTCCTGATCGAGCAGCGCATCGACGACAGCTACATTTTTGTACCCCTGGGGTTTGCCCGCGACCTACTGCTCTATGGCAACCGCCGCACCTCGCTGGAAGTACGCGTGGGCGACGAGCACTCCGTAGACGACGTGAAGGACGAGCTACGGCAGCTACTTGGTGCCAAATTTCAGGTGCTCGATTCGGATGAGCAACACGTAAGCCTGCTGAAAGCCATCAAGGTAGAGAAGATGTTCGTGTTCATCACCTTCGCCTTCATTCTGCTCATTGCCTCGCTCAACATCTTCTTCTCGCTGTCGATGCTGGTGATAGACAAGAAAAAGGACGTGGCTATTCTGCGGGCCATGGGTGCCACTACCCAACTTGTGCGCAATATTTTCTTGCTTGAGGGTGCCATTGTGGCTATGGTGGGCGCCATTACGGGCCTGGTGTTGGGAGTAAGCATCTGCTGGCTGCAACAAACGTTTCACCTCGTCTCGATGGGCATGGCCACGGCCGTGGTAGACTCCTACCCCGTGAAGATGCAGGCTACGGATATTGTACTGACGGGCCTCGCCATTATCGTGATTACCATTTCCGTGTCTATCCGGCCGGCTTTGAACGCGGCGCGTCTGGACGTGCGCGATAATTTGTAACCTACTATTTGCGGCTGTAGTATCTCAGATGATACCCTGTTTTGCCTACAGCAAAACGGTAAGGAAATTTTATGGTTTTATATAATTATTCTAATAATAAATTATCGGAATAACCACATTTTACCATTTGTCCTTACTTTCATCTTTGCATCCTTGCCGCCAATCATGAAAGTCTCTACGTTACAGCCCTTTCAGATCGTTTATTCACTGCTCGAACACGAATACCTAGGCTACCTGTTTGAGTCGTACGTAGTGCAGCGCAACGCGCGCGGCCAGCTTACGCTGCAACACCAAACCGTATCGGCCAAGAACGCCCCAGAGTTTGCGGATGGCCTCGACGAAACTGATTTTGAGCTGGTAGGCCTGACCGACCAGATTCAGCAGGATGTAGTGATTAAGGAGTTTTGGCCCAAGAAAAAAACCACTGCGGCCGACTTCTTCCTGAAGATATTTGACGGGGAAAAAGGCGACAAGAACCTGCAAAACGCCATTTGCAATTACGTACAGGAGCGCATGGCCCAAATTCTGGAGCGGCTAGCGGGCAAACAGGTGTTCATTATGGGCAAGGATGGCGAGCCTACCTGGCACGAGATTGAGGTAGCCCCCGAACCGGCCAACGTGCTCTTCCACTTCCGCCGCAACGAGGACAACACCCACTACTTCCCTACCATTCAGTACCAGGGCCAAAAGCTCGATTTCCAGTATAAAAATGCCGTGATTGTGTGCGCGCAGCCGGCCTGGCTGCTGCTCAACGACCGGCTCTACCACTTTCGCAACGAGGTAGACGGCAAGAAGCTGCAACCCTTTCTGAATAAGAAGTTTATCGTGGTGCCGCGGCAGGTAGAAGACAGCTACTACCAACGCTTTGTGGCGCCGCTAGTAGAGTCCTTTGATGTACACGCACGCGGTTTTGATATCAAATCGGAACGCTACCTAGCGCGGCCCCGCCTTACGTTTTCGGACGTGGCTACTGCCGTGGTAGTGGAACAGGAAGCGCCTACCCGTGGCCCTGGCCGGCGGCCGGCGGCGGTGGCCGAAACGGCGCCGGCTGTGGCCGCGCCCACCAGCCACATTCACTTCGACCTTTCTTTTCAGTACGGCGGCCATACAGTGCCCCGCGGCCACGACAAAAAAGTGTGCGTACGGCTGGAAAAAACGGACGACAGCTACGTGTTTCACCGCCTGATTCGCAATTTGGAGCGGGAGCAGGAGCTCATTCGAGCGTTACAGGACCGCGCTCTGGAGATGCGCGACGGCCACGCTGTGCTGGACAAGGCAACAGCCTTCCGCTGGCTACACCTGCACGCCGACGACCTCGCCCGCCTGGGCTTCACAGTGCAGCAGGGCGACACGTCGAGCAAGGACTATTTCATTGGGGAGGTAACGGTCCAGGTAGGCATCACCGAAACCAACGATTGGTTTGATGTGCACGGCACGGTGCATTTTGGCGAGTTTGAGGTGCCGTTTATCAAGCTGCGGCCCTATATTCTGAATAAGCGCCACGAGTATCGCCTTCCCAACGGGCAGATTGCCATTATTCCGGAGGAATGGTTTACGCAGTACTTAGAGCTGTTTGCCTTTGCTGAGGAGCATGAGCAGGGCCTTTCGCTGCGCAAGCACCACTTGGCTCTGGTAACCGACTTGCAGAGCGGCAACCTAGCCGAGGTGACCATGACCCGCAAGCTGGAAAAACTGCGCGAGTTTGAAGCCGTAGAAGACAAGCCCATGCCCGAGGGCTTCCGGGGCACATTGCGCCCCTACCAAAAAGCCGGTTACAACTGGCTGCACTTCGTGCAAGACTACCACTTTGGTGGCTGCCTCGCCGACGATATGGGCTTGGGCAAGAGCGTGCAAACGCTGGCTTTGCTGCTTCAGCGTAAGGAAAGCGGGGCTGCCAGTGGCGCGGCAACGCTGCTCGTAATGCCTACCTCCCTGATTTACAACTGGCTCAGCGAAGCGCAAAAATTCACGCCGGCTCTGCGCGTGCTCACTTATACGGGCACCTACCGCGACAAAAACGTGGAGCAGTTTCAGGGCTATGACCTTGTGCTGACCAGCTACGGCATTGTGCGCCTGGATATCGAACTGCTGAAAACTTACAGGTTCGATTACGTGATTCTGGACGAATCGCAGGCCATCAAGAACCCAAGCTCCACTACCTCGCAGGCTGTGCGCGGGCTGCACTCGCGCCACCGCCTTATTCTGACGGGTACGCCGGTTGAAAACAGCACCATGGATTTGTGGTCGCAGATGTCGTTTATCAATCCGGGGCTGCTGGGCACACAGCACTTTTTCCGCAAGGAATTCCTCAAGCCCATTGAAAAAGGCAAGGATGAAAGCAAGATGCGCCGTTTGCATACGCTCATCAAACCATTTATCCTGCGGCGCCACAAAGCTCAGGTAGCCACCGAGTTGCCCGATAAGATCGAAAACCTGAGCTACTGCCCCATGACCGAGGAGCAGCAGCAATGCTACGAGGAAACCAAGAGCTACTATCGTAACAAGATTCTGCAAAATATTGAGGAGCACGGCACAGCCAGCACCCAGTTTATGCTGTTGCAGGGCCTCACCAAGCTCCGCCAGATTGCCAACCACCCGCGCATGGCCCACGAGGACTACGAGCACGAGTCGGGCAAGCTGCGCGAGGTGGTGCGCATGCTGCGCAACGTGGTAGCCGAGGGACACAAGGTATTGGTGTTCAGTCAGTTTGTAAAACACCTGGATATTATACGCCACGCGTTAGACGAGAAAAGCCTACGCTACGCCTACCTAGACGGCAACACCCGCGAACGGCACAAGGAGGTAGCGCGCTTCCAGGAAGATGAGAAGCTGCGCATTTTCCTGATTTCGCTGAAAGCGGGCGGCGTGGGCCTCAACCTCACCGCCGCCGACTATGTGTTCATCCTCGACCCGTGGTGGAATCCTGCCGTGGAAGCCCAGGCCGTAGACCGCGCCCACCGCATTGGGCAGGAGCGCACGGTATTCACCTATAAGTTCATCACCAAGAACACGGTAGAGGAAAAAATCCTGGCCCTGCAAAACAAGAAAATCCAGCTCGTCACGGATCTGATTACGACCGATGAAGCCATCATCAAGTCGCTGACTAAGGAGGATATTGAGGAGTTGCTGGGGTAGGAATAAACTATCTTCCTACCCTTCTTATTAGTTAATCAATTTATTTTTAAAGCTTTATATGCGCAAGCCCTCTACTACTAACACATTCTTTTCAACCGCAACTCTAGCGCTGTTAAGCTGGGGGCAGGCTGCTCAAGCTCAGGAAGCGCCAACGACGCGTCGTTTCGCGGTGCAGGTACACTATGGGGCGGCAGGCAACTTCTTTGCGTCGTCCTTTAAGGATACTCCCTATGAGCTGCAACACGTTAATTTTCTGGGCACTGCGGGCGGCGCCGAAGTTTCGTACCGGGTAGGTAGGGCTGGAGCCGTGGCGCTAGCCTACACACGTAGCGTGAATATGGACGAAAAGCACATTGCCTATCTTACTAATTGGGGTGCTACCCGCTATGTCGATTTCCGCCTGCGCTACGTCAATAACGCTTTCCAAGCCATCTACGAGCGCGCCCTAACGCCCGATTTCAAAGTGCACGCCGGACTATTGTATATAACTACTGCCTCACAAACTCTCTACCCAGGCCCTCCCAATTCCTACGGCGCCCCCTACACCACTATCGACGAGATTAACATGGGCAACAGCTACCCCGAAGAAGGTGGCGTCGTAGCCGGATTAGAATACTCTCGCCCCATTGATACCCGCCTGCGCTTGGGGATAAAAGCGCGGGGTTACTACTTAACATCAGGCAGAACCTTCGAAATGCTGACGCTCACCCCTACCCTATCCTACTCACTATAAGACGTATATACATTATAGATGCCGGTTGAAGTACGTTTCCAGGATACCTTCTACTTTTTCTTTGGTCAGCGGCTTACTGAGAAAACCATCGACCTGTAGCTTTTGCACGCGCTCCATATCCTGCGGGTGCAACGATGTAGTAAGCATCACAATGATAATGGCGTGCTTGCGGGGTAGGGTCAACTGCGCGTAGGCTTCCAGGAACTCGAAGCCGTTCATGACGGGCATTTTTACGTCCAACAGAATAAGGGCGGGGCACGAGGGCGAGGCATCGCGGCAATGTTCCTCTACCAACGCCAGCGCTTCCTGACCGTTGAGAGCAACTAGTAGCTTATCCGTGACTTGAAGACGACTAAGTAATAGCTTATTGAGGTAATTGTTTGTCTGGTCATCATCTACCAGAAGGGCGCAGGTCAGCTTTTCCATGTGTATGCGTATAGGATATATCTTGCTTATACAGAAGCAACTGCGTTATATATACTGCCGTCGAAAATAGGCCGAGAACAGGGAGCCAACGCCCACCTCACTCTGAACTTCGATGCGTCCGCCGGCATTTTCCATGATTTTCTTTACCATATAGAGTCCAATGCCACTACCCTCTACATGGGTATGAAACCGCTCGAACATGGCAAATAGCTTGTGCTGATGGGTAGCCAGATTCAGGCCCAACCCATTGTCTTGTACCGAGAGGATAAGAAAATCGTCGGTCGTTTGACACCAGATACGCACGTGCGGTACCCGATCAGGCGCCCGGTACTTGAGGGCATTGCTGAGCAGATTGTAGACAACACTGCGCAGGTTTTTTTCGGAGAATAACACCGCCGGACAATCTGTAATCTCCACTTCCAGCTGTACCCCCAATTCCTGAATCAGCGGTGCCAGGTCCAGGCACACGTCCTGGATGGTGGCGCTCAACGGCAGCCAGGCCGTGGGTGCAGCGTATTCTTTTTGCAACTTGGTGACTTCCGTGAGGTGGTCGAGCGTGCGCTTAAAGCGGTCTACCGAATCTTGCATCATCGTCAGCAGCGCTGCTACCGGCTGCGCCGATGGGCTACTGTCGTCGGCACTGGGCAGTTCCTCCAGGAGCGCATGCAGCAGGCCCTCTATGTTGCTGATGGGTGCTTTTAGATCGTGTGAGGCCGTGTAAATAAAGTTGTCCAGGTCGATGTTGGCGCGTTGCAGCTGGGCATTATTCTCTTGCAATTGCTTCTGCGCCTGATCGATACGCACCTGTGTCATTTTCTGCTCGTGAATATCCGTGCAGGTTCCAATCCACTGCATTAGCTCCCCGCGCTCGTTGTAAGAGGGTAGGGCACGGTTGAGCATCCATCGGTACGTCCCCGTATGGTCAAGCAAGCGAAATTCGGCTTCAAATACGTGCCCGGTTTCCAGACTTTGCTGCCAGCGGGCAGCAGCGGCGTCCCTGTCGGCCGGATGCTGGTAGTCGCGCCACCACGCCTGCTCCAGCTGGTCAGCGGTACGGCCGGTGTAGTCAAACCAGCGACGATTGAAGTACGTGGATACGCCCTCTGAATTGGCAGTCCAGGCAATTTGCGGAATGCCTTCCAGCAGGCGGCTCACTTCGGCGGCGGCCTGCTCGACGCGCTGCTGGGCAGCTTCCTGAATCTTCAGGGCCTGCTGCTGCCGACTGATTTCAATATTCTGCTCCGCTACTAGCGCCCGAATGGCTTTTATCTCGTGGTGAGCGGATAAATCGGTCAGAATACAAGCCAGCACCAACCCGCCGTTGAATTGCAGCACATTGGCCGACAACGACAACGGCAACAACTGCCCCGCCAACGTACGGAGTGGCAGTTCCCCTTTGCTTTTCCCGATGCTCCACCCTTTCGCCCATATGGCCTGCCATGAGGGCTGAAAATCCGCTGGCACGAAAGCGGCGAAGTTAGTACCAATGATATCCTCCAGTCCCTGTTGCAGCAGTTCTGCCAGCGCCGCGTTGCCGTACAGAATCATGCCTTCCTGACTTAGCAGCATGGCACCTTCGTTCATCTGCTCAATCAGGGTGCGGTAGCCCTGGTCGGCGCCTTCCAGCGTGAAGATGCGCGGCCCATCGGCGCCCTGAATGGCCAAGGCATCGACGGCACCCGTACGCACGGCCGAAATCAGGTCTTCTGCTTCCTGCAAACGCAAGAGTAGTTCTTCCTTTTCGCGCAGTAGTGCCGCTACGGTCATCTCAGGTTCAGCCATTCCCGTCGTCAGTAGTAGGTGGGTCGGGTAGGCCCAGCGTGGCTAGCACCGTGGCCCGTTCCGATAAGTCGCCAATTAGCCGGCGCACCGGCAGAGGACGTTTGCGCACCAAGGTAGGGGCCGCAATAATCTGTTCTTCCTTCGCCAGCAACGGTTGCTGATAGATGTCAATAATCTGTAGTTCGTAGCGGCCCGCCAAATATTGCTCGCAGATGTCTTTCAGGTTGCGCACAGCGCGGGTAGAGTTGGGCGTAGCTCCCGTGATAAATAGTTGAAAAACGTAGTCGGCCTCGGCAAGCGTCGGCGGTTGCTCCGTTGCCATTCTATTGCTCGGGGCTCTCCAGCGGCCGGATATCCAGCCCTACTAGCACCCGCTCCTGGTTCGACAAGTCGCCAATGATGCGACGAATGGGCGAGGGTACTTTGCGCACCAGGGTAGGGATGGCCAGAATCTGGTCGCCTTCCGCCAACTGCGGATTTTTTAGTAAGTCAATCACTTCCAGCTGATAACGACCTTTCAGGTACCGCTCGCAGTATTTCTGTAGATTATTCAGGGCAGTTACCGATTTGGCAGTTTGTCCGGCTACGTAAAGGCGCAGCTCCCAGGTTTCCTTTTCCATGCTGGGGGTAGTGGTAACAAGTGCATTTTCCACGGGTACCTGCTTATGGCTGATCGTCGGGCGGGGTAGCAATTCGCCCGATAGAGAGATTGGCAATGTGCTGTCGGCCCTTGTGCAAGGCTTCGCGGCGCGTAGCTTCTTCGTCGTTGATCTGGCGCAGCTCCTCCTCTACCGACTCAAACTCGGTGCGCAGATTGGCAATCGTAGCTTCCAATACGCGGCGTTTGCGTTCTAGTTCGCGGTCTTTGCGGATCAGCTCTTGCTGCCTAACCACGGCTTGTGCCTGCTCCTGCAATTCCTGAGTGAGGCGCCCGGCGCCGGTTACGATGCCGCCTGGCCCAATAATCACGTCGAGCAGCTGAATGCCATTGTCGGTTACCAGAAATTCGCGTACCTGGTTGGAGTGTCCCATCCCGCGCGATTTAAGAATGCTCAGCCCCCGGTTTCGCTCGCCCACGCCTTCTAAGTCACGTACATTGATCCACGTATCTACCAACGACGATACGCCTTCTTCCGTCATTTCGCTCTGCCCGTTGCGGGGGCTGGTGAGGGCCGTAAACAGCGCCGTAATGCCATTCACCTTCAGATAGTCGATCAGGCGCGTGAGCATACTGCGCACCTCTGACAGACTACCCACCGATATCAGATTAGTGATGGGGTCGATGACCACCGTTTGCGGCTTGTGCTTGCCGATAAGCTTGTGCACCGTAACCAAGTGCCGCTCCAACCCATTGAGGGTAGGCCGCGAGGCTTCGATGTACAGTAGACCCTGATCCAGAAACGGTTGCAAATCCAACCCAACAGACCGCATGTTGCGCACCAGCTGCTTCGGCGACTCCTCGAAAACAAACATCAGGCATTTTTCGCCACGACGACAAGCGGCGGCGGCGAAAGCAGCCGATAGCGTAGTTTTGGCCGTGCCGGCCGTACCCGTTATCAGCACGCTGCTACCACGGTAGAAACCGCCCCGCCCAAACATCTCGTCCAGCGCCACTACCCCCGACGACACGATGTCGTTGGACACTTCGTGCTGCAAGTTCAGGGAAGTTATGGGCAGCACCGAGAAGCCTTCCTCGGTGATGAGGTAGGGATATTCATTGGTGCCGTGGGTGCTGCCGCGGTATTTCACAATGCGCAGGCGACGGGTGGTAATCTGGTCGATGACGCGGTTATCGAGCAAAATCACGCAATCCGATACGTATTCTTCCAGGCCCTGGCGCGTGAGCGTGCCCTCGCCCCGCTCGGCAGTGATGATGGTGGTCACGCCTTTGTCCTTCAGCCAGCGAAACAGCCGCCGAATCTCGGAGCGCAATACGGCCTCGTTGGGAAAGCCCGAAAAAAGCGCCTCCACTGTGTCCAGCACCACGCGCTTGGCCCCAATGGAGTCGATGGCGTAGCCTAAGCGAATGAATAAACCTTCGAGGTCGTACTCGCCGGTTTCCTCAATCTCGGAGCGGTCTACGTGCACGTGGTCGAGACGTAGCAGTTTGTCGGCCTGCATTTGGGGCAGGTCGAAGCCCAACGATGCCACGTTGGCCGACAGCTCGGCGGCGGTTTCCTCGAAGGTCATGAGCACGCCCGGCTCATTGTAGTCGAGAATGCCGCGCACCAGAAACTCGATGGCCATCAGGGTTTTGCCGCAGCCGGCGCTGCCGCACACCAGGGTAGGGCGCCCCTTGGGCAAGCCACCTTCCGTAATCTCATCTAAGCCATCAATGCCGGTCAGCGACTTGGGCAGGGTAGGCAAGGTTGATAAAGAAGCAGTATCCTCTAGCATAGAGTTGATTTTCGAACGAAGAATTCTACCACAAGATACGTGTGTTCTCGGAGAACGGCCCGGCTTGCGTCGCAACTCTTGTTCAGCAGCACAAGTTGTTTTCTGCCCTTCAACCAAACCGGTGCTACGTCCGTTTGGCAGATATGCATCTCCTACTTCGCACCCGGGTAGCCCAACCACCGGCCCGCGTACTGGCTGGCTTCGACCGGGCCTTGTTCGTATCCCTGGCGCCCCCTTTTCCTACCCTGCACCTGCTCCGTTTCGACGGCAGCCGCCCCGGCGACCGAGTGGAAATTGAGTTGGCCGTGGGGCCCAAGCGCTGGCGCTGGACCAGTCTCATCACTGAGGCCGGCCAGTTGCCCGATGGCAGCCAGTATTTTATAGATGAAGGCCAGGAGTTGCCTGCGCCATTGCGCTACTGGCGCCACCGCCACCTTGTAGAGCCTAATCCTCGCGGCTTGGGCAGCGTGATTGTGGAGGACATCACCTACCGCACCGGCTCGCGGATACTGGATGTGCTGCTCTATCCCGCTATGTGGGCGCAGTTTGCCTACCGCCGGCCGGTGTACCGGCGCGTGTTTGGTCGGCCGCAAGGGTAGGGCTTTATTGCTCCGCACGCGGCGGCAACGCGCCATCTTGCCCGCGCCGCCGTATACGCCTGAACCGTACGTTTCTTCGCCTGTCAACTGCTTATCCTAATGTCGATTGCTACCCTCCGCCGCCTGCGGCTGCTTTCTTCTTTGCTTGTCGGTTTCGTGCTGCTCACCCTGGCAGTGGGCTGCCAGAGCGCCCGGCCTACCCCCACAGCCTACCAGGTGCGGCTGACCGAGCCAGCGGTAGCTTTGGCCCCTACCCCCCCCACGCTTACCCCAACGGCCGAAACGCCCTCAGCCACAGCGGAGCCACTAACCACTGATACGCCGCCCAGGCCTCGTGCTAAGGTACGCGTACCACACTCAACAACACGGGCCACCGTCCCGATGGCTGCTACTAAACGCCTACCCCAACGCCTAATGCGCGCAGTGCGGCACACTGCCCACCGCCCGACAGGCGTGCGCCCCAACACCGCCGAAGTGGGCCTGGGCACCACCGTACTGGGCGTGTTGGGGTTGATTGTGGCCCCTATCGCGCTGATTGGTCTGTTGATCTGGGGCGGTTTGGTGTGGGCCATTCTCCTAGGCCTTGCTGCCCTGGCCGTGCTGATAGCCTATATCGACCCATATTGGTAGGCGTGCAGCAGGAGCAGTCGGAACAGGTTATCTTTGTGGTCCACTTGCTTGTTTCAGCCCATGACTTCTGCTACCATCACGCTCAAACCCGGAAAAGACCAATCCTTGCGCCGCCGCCACCCATGGGTGTTTTCGGGGGCCATTGCCCGCTTGCAGGGTGAGGTAGTGGAGGGTGAAGCCGTGACGGTGCTGGCCCACGGCGGCGAGGTGCTGGGGGTAGGCCACTACGCCCCCGGCTCCATCGCCGTGCGGATGCTGGATTTTGGACCGGATGCACAACTACCGGAGGCCGCTTTCTGGGAAGAAAAGCTGCGCAATGCCTACCAACTGCGGCAAGGCCTGGGCCTGACCGGGCAAGGCAATACCAACGTCTACCGCCTGGCCCACGCCGAGGGCGACGGCCTACCCGGCCTGATTATCGACGTGTACGGCGACGTGGCCGTGGTGCAGGCGCACAGCGCCGGCATGTACCGCGCCCGCCCGCACATTGCGGCAGCCTTGCAGGCGGTGGTACCCGGCCTGCGAGCCGTGTATGATAAAAGCGCCGAAACCGTACCCGCCAAAGCTGCGCCTGGCGCACAGAATGGCTACCTGTTCGGCGAAAGCAGTGGGCAGGAGCACATCGTGCACGAAAACGGCCACCGCTTTGTAGTGGATTGGGAAACAGGCCAGAAAACTGGCTTCTTCATCGACCAGCGCGACAACCGCAGCCTGCTGGCCCGTTACGCCCCCAGTCGCCGCGTGCTGAATACGTTTTGCTACACCGGCGGCTTCTCAGTGTATGCCCTGGAAGCTGGCGCCGAGCTGGTGCACTCCGTCGATTCCAGCAAGAAAGCCATTGAGCTAACCGACCGCAACGCCGCCCTTACTGACCACGCCGACCGTCACGAGGCCTACGCTCAAGACGTGTTCAGCTTCCTAAAAGACCGTCATAATCAATACGACCTCATTGTGCTGGACCCGCCGGCCTTCGCCAAGCACCTCTCGGCCCGCCACAACGCTCTGATGGGCTACAAGCGCCTGAATGTGGCCGGTATCAAGCAGATAGCGCCGGGCGGGTTGTTGTTCACCTTCAGTTGCTCGCAGGTGGTGAGCATGGAGCTGTTTGAAGGCGCCATCATGGCCGCGGCCATCGAAGCCGGGCGGCCGGCGCGCATCCTGCACCGCCTCACCCAGCCCGCCGACCATCCCGTGAGCCTGTTTCACCCAGAAGGCGAATATCTGAAAGGGCTAGTGCTGGCCGTGGAATAGAACGGAATAGATGGCTGCCGGCTTCTTTGTGCGCGCAATTTTAATTTTTAATTGCGCGCACAAATGTTTGCAGGTAGACAAGTGAAGCTAGTTTCACTACCCAGCGCCTACTAGCCTCCTATGCTGGCTACCGCCTGGCAAACGGGAAGTAGCGCAATCCTTCTTCCATCAGTCGCTCTGTGATGCCGCCTACCGTTGAGTAGCTCATATACGTAGTGCCTCGGTTGTTGTATTTCCAGAGCAATTGCCCGCGCTGGTCGTAGAGCGCTAGGTCGAGCATCACTTCATCGTGTGAAGACACGGCAGGCGCAGTGTTGGTAGTGGTAGTAGCCGCAGGACTCTGTACTAAAACGGTAGAAGCTGCCACTGCTTGTAGCCGTTGCGTGCGGTATAGCCGGGCCACCAAGATCGACTCAACCCCAAATTGCTGGGCCAACGCGCCGAATGGCAACAGCGAATCGGCGGGTAGCTGACAGCGCTCTACGTTACGAACAGTCAACTGCTTATTGCGTCCGTGCTGCAATAAGGTAGCGAAGAGCATCTCCTGCAACATCGATTCCTCGCCGGGTGTGGAGTTGGATGCGTAGTTTCGATTGCCCGGAAGATCGTCTACTACCGAAACCAGTTCTAAAGGTACAATGGCAACCGAACGCGGCCGTTGTTGGGTTTGGTGTGCTGCCGGGCTGGTATACAGGCGCGCCGGCATACTGCACCCAGCTAAGAACAGAAAACCCAAATACAATGTTACACGGTGCCACGGCTGCCTTAAGAAAGTAAACATAACGAGGGTATAAGAGTAGAAAAATGATGTTATATATTCAAAATCTACTATCATGCCATATTACTGGTAGCATCGATTTTTAACACTTTGCACACTACCTCACACAACAAAACGTCAAAGGCTCCGGCCCTCATCATCGGTGCCGGCATTGCGGGTATTGCCACAGCCGTGCGGCTGGCGGCAGCCGGGCATCCCGTCACGGTGCTGGAAGCCCAGGAGTCGTTCGGGGGGAAAATGCACCAACTGACGCTGCCCGGTGGCTACCGCTTCGACGGCGGACCGTCGTTGTTCACCCTACCCCATTTGGTGGATGAGCTGTTCCAGTTGGCTGGGCGCACCGCGGCAGACTACTTCCGCTACGAGCGTCTCGACCCCATCACGCACTACTTCTTTGCCGATGGTGCCCGCGTAACCGCCTGGGCCGACGAGGCCAAATTTGCGCAGGAAGTAGAAAATAAGCTCGGTACACCCGCCGCCGAGGTGCAGCAGTTTCTGGCACAAAGCGGCAAGTCCTACCGTGCTACGGAGGGCACCTTTCTGCACAAGTCGCTGCACAAGGCCAGCACCTACCTTAGCCCGGAAGTGCTGAAAGCCGTGGCGGCCCTACCCCAACTGGGCCTGCTCAGCACCATGCACCAGCGCCACACCCGCGCTTTCCCCAAGGACCCGCGCCTAGTGCAGCTCTTCGACCGATTTGCTACCTACAACGGCTCTGACCCCTACCAGGCCCCAGCCACGCTCTCCCTGATTCCGCACCTGGAGCACGGCATTGGTGCCTACTACCCCGAGGGCGGCATCTACGCTATTGCACAGAGCCTGGTACGGTTGGCCGAGGAGTTGGGCGTACAGTTTCGGTACAACGAGCCAGTAGAGGAAATTCTAGTGGAAAATGGGCGCGTGATTGGTGTACGCACCGCGCAGGCTCAGTACCGCGCAGCGCTGGTAGTCAGCAACATGGATGTAGTGCCTACCTACCGCAAGCTGTTGCCTACGCAGCCCGCGCCGGAGCGCACGCTTGGGCAGCCCCGTTCTTCCTCGGCCCTGATTTTCTATTGGGGGGTAGGCACGGAGTTTCCCGAGTTGGGCGTGCATAACATCTTTTTCTCCCGAGATTACAAGCAGGAGTTCGATGCCATTTTTCAGCAGAAAACCATCAGCCCCGACTCGACCGTTTACGTCAACATCACCTCCAAAAAAACACCCGAAGACGCGCCCACCGGCCACGAGAACTGGTTTGTGATGGTGAACGTGCCCCACGACCAGGGCCAGGACTGGCCCGCGCTGGTAGACCAAACCCGTGCCGCCGTACTCGCCAAAGTGAGCCGTGTGCTGGGCCGCGACGTAGCGCCGCTGCTGCGCGCCGAGCACGTGTGGGACCCGCCGGGCATTGCCCAGCGCACGTCGTCGTTTGGGGGGGCGCTCTATGGTAGCTCCAGCAACAACATGCTGGCGGCGTTTTTGCGGCACCCCAACTTTGCGCGGCAGTTGCCGGGGCTGTATTTCTGCGGTGGCTCGGTGCATCCGGGGGGCGGGATTCCGTTGTGTCTGCTCTCGGCGCGCATCGTGGCCGATCTGGTCGCTCAGGCCGGCTAATCTCCGCCGACGCGTAATTTTTTACGGGGCGGGGGCTGGGCAAGCCGCCGCTACGCTCTATCTTCGGCGGCTCAACCTTTGCTGACTGCCGGCCGTTTGCTTCTGATATTGCCGTTGCGCTACCCGCCGCAGCTCTTCCCCTCGTCATGCCTCATACCGATCCTACCTACTCGCCGCCCGCAGCACCGGTCGTAGACCCGGCCGCCCGGCGCCGTCGTTTGCGGCTCGCGCAAGGCGTGCTGCTGCTGTTTTATGTTACGGGCTTTCTGGGTCTGGCTTTCTCGCAAGACCCCTCGTTTTTTCTGCAATTCGTTCCGCTGAATCTGTTGCTGACAGCGGCCTTGTTATTTGCTTTTCAACCCAACAAGAGCGGAGTTTTCATTGCCTTTTCCATTACCACAGCGGTAGTCGGCTTTTTGGTGGAGGTGCTGGGCGTACGCACCGGCCTGCTGTTTGGCGAGTACACCTACGGGGCTACCCTGGGCTGGAAAGTGCTGGAAACGCCCCTCATCATCGGCGTCAATTGGTGGATACTCACCTATGTAACCACAGTGCTAAGCCGCTACGTGCCGGCCCCGGAGTTTGTGCGGGCGCTGCTGGCTGCCCTGCTGATGGTAGGCTTGGACGTGTGCATCGAGCCGGTAGCCGTGCGATTCGACTTTTGGGAATGGCGCTACCACATCATCCCGTTCCAAAACTTCAAGGGCTGGTTCGCCATTGCGCTCATCCTGCAAGTGTATGCCAACCGCACCAACTTCACGAAGCGCAACGAGCTAGCGCCGTTCGTGTATTTGCTGATGCTGCTATTCTTCTTCGGGCTAGGCTTCTTTTTGAAGTAGTGAAGTTGAGAGTTTGTGAAGTTGCGAAGTAAAAAGTACGGCTGTCATCCTGAGCTTGCGAAGGACCTTATCACATGTGAACGAGTCGTTGTTACGATGGTCGTTCAACTGGCATAAGGTCCTTCGCAAGCTCAGGATGACAGCCGTACTTTTTACTTCGCAACTTCACAAACTCTCAACTTCACTACT
>NZ_JAHWGL010000094.1 GCF_019334315.1 Hymenobacter profundi | reverse complement strand
TCGTCGTTGAAGAGGAGTTCTTAGGGGGTAAGAGGGTAGGAAGTAAATGTGTCATCCTGAGCACAGCGAAGGACCTTCTCATGGTAGAACGAGTCGTTGATACGTCTGTCGTTCTGCTGCTATAAGGTCCTTCGCTGTGCTCAGGATGACACATCTTCTTCCTACCCTACTGCCCTAACTTACTCCCAACCGCCGCCCAGGGCGCGGTAGAGGTCGATAAGGAGCAGAAACTGCTCGCGGCGGGTTTTGGTGATGTTCAACTCCGCCTCCAGCACGTTGCGCTGGGCCGTAATTACTTCGAGATAAGATGAGTAATTCACGCCGTAGAGGTCGTTGGAGATGTCAACGGCTTTATTGAGGGCTTCCACTTCTTGCTGCTGTAATTCGTACATGCGCTGGTAGTTCTCAATGCCTTTCAGGTTGGTTACCACTTCCTCGAAGCCGGTTTGCACGGCTTTTTGATACTCATAGTAGGCTGTGCGTTGCTCGGCGGCACTGCGGGCATAATCGGCGCGGAGGGGCGCGCGATTCAGGATGGGGCCTGTGAGCCCCCCCAACAGGCCATAAGCCAAAGAGCTAGGATTCAGCAATACGGAGGTGCGGTAGGCATTAAAGCCTACGTAGGGCGTGAGCACCAGCGAGGGTAGGAAGGCAGCGCGGGCGGCGGCCACGTCGGCTTTGGCCGCCGTTAGCTCCAGTTCGGCCTGCTGTACATCGGGGCGACGCAGGAGCATGGTAGCGGGCACACCGGCGGCCACGCTGGCGGGCAGGGGCTGCACGCCAATAGGCTCGCCGCGGGTGATGGGCTGCGGGTAGCGCCCCAGCAAGCGGTTCAGCTCATTCTCGGCGGCTACCACGCGCTGCCGGGCTTCGTATTGTAGGCTGCGTGTGCGCAGGAGCTGAGCAATAAACTGCTGCACAGCCAGCTCCGTGGCGCGGCCACCGGCCTTTTGGATCTTCACAATCTCCACGGCGCGCTCCTGCAATGCCCGGTTTTTGCCTAGCACTACTAGCTCGTTATCGAGAGCCAACAGGGTGTAGTAGAGGCGAGCTACTTCGGCCACCAAGGCCGTTTGCACGAACTGACGGCCTTTTTCGGTGGCTAGCACGCGTAGGAAGGCGGCGCGGCGGCGGTTGCGTAGCTTACCCCAGATATCTAATTCCCAAGCACTTCTTAGGCCCAGAAAGAAATCGGGGGTAGGGTTTGGGATGAGGCGACGACCATCAATGTTAGGCGACAGGTTGGTGTCGTAGTTGCCGGTGCCGTTGAGGGTGTATTTGCCGTAGCGCTCCACCCCGGCCGAGGCCACGCCTGTGATGGCAGGCAGCAAAGCACCGCGCGTAATAAACACGTTGGCGCGGGCTGCCTCCACGCGCTGCATGGCAATGCCCAGATCCGGGTTGGAGCGAATAGCGGTATCGAGCAACGCTACCAGGTTGGGGTCGGCAAAGAAGTGCTGCCACTGCTGGTTGGCCATGCTCACCGTATCGGTGACGCTGGTAGTATCCGTGACGGTGCCGAAGGTAGTGGGGATGGGGGTAGCGCGGGGCATGGTCACCGGGCCTACCGAGCGGCAGCTACCAGCCAGCAACAGTGCCAGACTAGCAGCCAAGGGTAGGAAACGGCGGGTCATAGAAGATGGGTTCATGCAGGTATGGAGGAGAGAAGGCAGCGGCAGCGACGGTCTTCTGCTGGGCGTATGGTTTGGGTTGTTGGAGGCTAGTAGCTAGGCAGTGAATAAAACCAGAAGTTAGAAGCCAAGGCCTAGGGTTAGTTTCCCTCCTTTTCAAGGAAGGGTGCCCGCAGGGCGGGGTGGTAAAACTGTCAGAACTACGCTAAGCCTAGCAAGTCAAAGAGTAGATAAAACTAATCCTAGATGTCGTTCTGATGACTTTTACCACGCCCTACTCCCTCCTTGAAAAAGGAGGGGAATTTGTTACTAACTTCTCAAAGCATTAAGCTATAGCGTGGGCGGTTTCTTCGGCTACGGGTTCCACTGGGCTATGCTTGTCTTCCACAGGCTCTTTCTTCTCCCGCGAAAACAGCACGTACAGCCCCGGAATTAGAATTACCCCCACCAGCGTGCCGATGAGCATACCACCCGCTGCCGCCGTACCAATACTGCGGTTGCCGAGAGCACCGGCGCCGGTGGCAATCGTGAGCGGCAGCAGACCGGCAATGAAGGCGAAGGAGGTCATCAGGATGGGGCGTAGGCGGGAGTAGCCGCCTTCCACGGCCGCATCCAGGATAGATGCGCCTTGCTTGCGGCGCAGCACCGCAAACTCGATGATCAGAATGGCGTTTTTACCCAGCAAACCAATCAGCATTACCAGCGACACCTGGGCGTAGATGTTATTTTCCAGCCCCAGCAATTTCAGGAACAAGAACGCCCCGAAAATACCGGCCGGCAAGCTCAGAATAACCGGCAGCGGCAGCAGGAAACTTTCGTACTGAGCGGCTAGCAGCAGGTACACAAACAGGAGCACCACCGCAAACACATACAGAGCCTGGTCGCCGGACAGTACCTGCTCGCGCGTCATACCCGACCACTCGTAGGTGTAGCCGCGGGGCAGTTCCTCGGCGGCTACCCGCGCTACGGTGTTAATCACGTCGCCGGAGGAGAAGCCGTTGGCGGCGTCGCCGTTCAGCATGGCCGAGGTATACATGTTATAGCGCGTGAGCTGCTCAGGACCGTATACACGCTCCAGGCGAACGAAGGTGGAGTAGGGCACCATCTCGCCCCGGTCGTTTTTCACATACATCTTCAGCACGTCCTCGGGCTTGGTACGGAAGCTAGGCGCAGCCTGTACCATCACCTTATACATCTGCCCGAAGCGGATGAAGTTGGAGGCGTAGAACGAGCCCATCAGCGTTTGCAGCGTGCTCATGGCTTTATCAATGGTCACGCCTTTTTTGGCGGCCTGCTCCTGGTCTACGTGAATAAGGTACTGCGGGAAGCTGGCGTCGAAGCTGGTGAAGGCCGAGCCCACAGCGGGCGTCTTTTGCAAGGCCGCAATAAACTCGTTCGAGACGCGGGCGGTCTGTTGCAGGTCGCCGCGACCGGTGCGGTCCAAAAGGCGCAGCTCGAAGCCGCTGGAGTTACCGAAGCCCGGCACCGTGGGCGGGGGTAGAAACTGAATATCGGCGTCTTTAAGGTGGCGGGTTTTCTCCTCCAGAATGGCAATCAGGTCCTGCACCGACTCCTTGCGGTCGTCCCAGGTTTTCAGGTTGATCATGCCCATGCCGTACGACGAGCCGGCTACCTCCGTAGTCAGGCTATACCCGGCCAAGGTCGATACCGACTCTACCGGCTCCAACTTTGCGGCGATGCGCTGTACCTCGTCGAGTATTTTTTCCGTGCGCTCCACGGTAGCGCCGGGCGGCGTGGTCACGTTCACGTAAATCATACCCTGGTCCTCGGTTGGGATGAAGCCGGTGGGTAGGATGGTGGTGATGCCGTAAGTGGCGACAAAGAATACCAGCATCAGCCCAATGGTTACTACGCGGCGGTTGGCCACCACGCGCACCAGCTTCTGGTAGCGCAGGGCCAAGCCCTCGTAGTAGCGGTTGAACCCGCCGAAGAAACGACCCAGCAGACCTTTTTGCTCTCCCTCGGGGGCATGACGCAGCAACAGCGCGCACAGAGCCGGCGTGAGCGTGAGGGCGTTGATACCCGAAATCACAATGGAAAACGCTAGCGTGAGCGAGAACTGGCGGTAGAACACACCCACCGGACCATCCATGAACGATACCGGCACGAACACCGCCGACATCACCAGCGTGATGGCGATAATAGCGCCGCCAATCTCGTGCATGGCCGCAAACGTGGCCTCCTTCGGACTCATGTGGTCCTCGGTCATCTTCACGTGCACGGCTTCCACCACCACAATGGCGTTATCGACCACAATACCAATGGCCAGCACCAGCGCAAACAGCGTGAGCAGGTTGATACTAAAATCTAGCAGCTGCATGAAAAACAGCGTACCAATGAGCGCAACCGGCACGGCCAGGGCCGAAATGAGGGTAGAGCGCCAGTCTTGCAGGAAGATGAACACCACTAGGAACACCAGCACGAAAGCTTCTACCAGCGTGCGCAGCACCTCGTGAATACTGGCATCAAGGAAGCGCGACACGTCGTAGGCAATGTTGTAGGTCATGCCGGGCGGGAAGCTCGTGCCTTTCAGCTCGGCCATGCGCTTCTTCACGTTTTCGATTACCTCCGAGGCGTTGGAGCCGGGGCGCTGCTTGAGCATGATGGCCGCCGAGGGCCGCCCGTCAATCTTGGAGGTCATGCCGTAGTTCAGAGAGCCGAACTCGATGCGGGCCACGTCCTTGAGGCGCAGCACCGAGCCATCGGGGGTAGCGCGCACCACAATGTTTTCGTACTGCTTGGGCTCAAACAGCTTACCCGTGTAGCGTAGCACGTATTGTAGTTCCTGGCCGGCCTCGCCCGAGCTTTCGCCCGATTTGCCGGGGGCCGCCTCCACATTTTGCGCCCGGATGGCCTCAATCACCTCGTCGGCCGATACGTTCAGGGCCACCATGCGGTCGGGCCGCAGCCACACTCGCATGGAGTACTCACGCGAGCCCATGATTTCGGCGAAGCCTACCCCGTCAATCCGCTTCAGCTCCTGCAACACGTTGATATCGGCGAAGTTGTAGATAAACCTCTCCCCCACCGCCTTATCATCGCTCATGATGTTGAGGTAGAGCAGCATACTGTTCACCTCTTTCTCGGTACTCACACCCGCCTTAATTACCTCTTCCGGCAGTTCGTCAATCACAGTCTGCACGCGGTTTTGCACGTTCACGGCCGCTAGGTCGGGGTCGGTGCCTACCTGGAAGAACACAGTGATGAGCGTGATACCGCTGTTGGTACTCACCGAGGTGAGGTAGGACATGCCCGGCACGCCGTTGATGGCGCGTTCCAGGGGCGTGGCTACTGCTTTGGTACACACCTCCGCGTTGGCACCGGTGTAGCGCGCCGTCACCGTCACCGATGGGGGCACGATGTCGGGAAACTGCGTGATGGGCAGCTGAATCAGGGCCAGCAGGCCCAGAAACACGATAACCAACGAAATAACCAGCGACAGTACCGGCCGGCGAATGAATATGTCGAACATAGAGGAGGGTAGGAATGCTTAGGTGAGGTAGTGGGTGGGAGGCTGGAAACTAGGGCTAAAAGCTAGGCTAGTTCCCCTCCTTAACAGAGGAGGGGAGTTCGTTCTAACTACTGAGCTTCAGCCAGCAGCGTTTTCATAGTCACGGGTCGGGACTGAATGGTATTGCCGTCGCGCAGGTCCTGCACGCCTTCGTACACAATTCGTTCACCGGCTTTCAGACCCGATTTCACTACATAGAAGTCCGACAAACGGGCTTGGGGTGTGAACGACTGCTGCTTGATCTTGCCATTTTGTCCCACCACAAACACGTAGTTTTTATCCTGCGTCTCAAACACGGCGCGTTGCGGAACCAGCAACGCGTCTTTCACCTCGTTCTGAAGGCGCACCCGGCCGCTGGCATTGTGCTTCAGCAGCCCTTCGGGGTTGGGAAAACGCGCCCGGAAGGCAATAGAGCCAGTAGTTTCCTCAAACTCGCCTTCCATGGTTTCAATGCGGCCGCCGTGGCGGTAGGGCGTGCCGTCGGCCAGCACCAGCGTCACGCTATCGTGGCCAGACTTCTTGGTGCGCTGGCGGGTTTTGGCGTACTCCAGGTATTCATTTTCAGCCACATTGAAGTAGGCGTACACAGCACCTAGGTCCGATACGCTGGTCAGCAACGTACCATTGTCGACGAGGCTACCCGTTTTCAGCGGAATCCGGTCGATGATGCCATCGAAGGGCGCTTTGATAAGCGTGTAGGACAAGTTGAAGTTGGCATTGGCCTGTGTGGCCCGCGCCTCCCGCACCATCGCCTGTGCCGCTCTCAGTTTGGCCTGGGCCACGTCCAGCTCCGAGGAAGCAATGATGTTTTTCTTCACCAGCATCTGCACGCGGTTCAGCTCCAGCTCTGCTACCTGTTCCTGGGCTTGGGCGTTGCGCACGTTGGCCGCCGAGCTAGCCAGGCGCTCTTTGTACTCGCTCGCATTGATGCGGAACAAGGGCTGGCCTTTCTTCACAACCTGGCCTTCATCCACGTAAATGTGCTCCAGAAAACCAGGTACCCGCGCCCGCACATCCACGTTGCGCACCGCTTCAATATCGGCCACGTAATCGTGGTGGAGCACGGTGTCGCGGGGGGCGAGCTGCACTACCGGCACCTCCGGCACATCCGATTTGTTGGTATCGGCCTGGCTTTTTTCAGAGCAGCTACCTAGCGTAGCAGCAGCCAACGGTAAAACAAACCAGAAAAACTGGCGGAAAGAGGAATCCGAAAAAGACACGGAGAGAAAGTAAAAAGGTGTAGGAGGATTGATTCACAAACAAAAAAGCGGCTCGTAGTCATCTGAGACCAGAGGCAGCAGCCGTTGCCGGCAACTTGCTGGCGGCTTCACTTACCAGTAAACTGTCCTTACGTAGATGCTCGGCCTGACAGCGAGCCAACATGGCACGCGTGAGGCGTAGTTCTTCAATGGCATTGGGCACGCTGGGCAACTCCTCGTCTTCATCTTCGTCGTCGGAACCCAGCCAGCCTACCCAGGCGGTGTCGTTCTGCGGCAGCACGAGGTAGCAATTCAGCCCCGTTGACAGCAGCAGGGCTCCCAACAGCAGCCAAATCAGCATGATGTGCCGGCTATCTTGTTGCATTCGGTTTTCGGGCTTGTGTACTACAAAGCAACCGCTGCGACGTTAGAGCCGTCTTAGAATAACATTAGAAAAGATTAAAAAAGACCGCAACCGAGATAAAGTGGCTGGTCTATCTAGGGCGCGACGTTGCGCCGAGCGCACGGCGCCGGAACAGTTCTACCGCGAATAATCCCTCCTACAGTAAAGCGGATTTCAGCGTATCGTGTCGCATAAATATACCAGCCAAATCAGTTTTTAGCGGTCCGCTTGCTGATTCAGTCGGCCGTAACGCTACGCACAGCTCGCCAGCCGGTATTTTCTGTTTTCGGTAGAATCAGATAGGAAAGAATCGAGATAAAGGCGCTGCGCTACCGGCTCCGGCTGGCGCCGCGGCTACCGCTGGATTTGCCTTTGGCCGGTTTGCCGGCCCCCTTGGCCGGGCGCTTGGCGTCGCCCTGGGGGCCGCTTTTCGGGCCGGTCGATTTACCGGGCCGAGGGCCGGCCTTGTCGGTAGGACGACCGGAGGCGACGCTGCGGCCGGCCGTAACCAGCCGCTTGGGCTTCGCGCCGGGTCGCGCAGTGTCTTTATCGAGCCAGGTGCCGGCAGGAAGGGACTTCGCTTTGCGAGGAGCCTCGTCGCGCAGGGAGGGGTCGAAGGCGGGACGCACGATATCGGCCCGGCCGATGGTCGGGCGATTTGTTTTGGGGCCCGAACGGTCGCCCCACTGATCGGCCGTGGATACGACTTTGCGGCGGCGCGGCGTGCGGCCATCGTCGGTGCCTTTCGAGTCTTCAATCATCTCAAACAGCACCTTCAGCTCCTTTTCGCGTAACTCGCGCCATTCGCCGGGGCCCAGGCCCTTGATGCTGATATTCATGACGCGGATACGTTCCAGCTGCACCACTTCGTAGCCGAAATATTCGCACATGCGCCGAATCTGGCGGTTCATGCCCTGTATCAGCGTCAGCCGAAAAATGTAGGGCGTTTCCTTCACCACCTTGCACTTCTGGGTCATCACGCCCAAAATGGGCACTCCATTTTGCATGGCTTCCAGAAAATCATCCTTGATGGGCTTGTCTACCATCACGATGTATTCCTTCTCGTGCTGGTTGCCGGCGCGCAGGATTTTGTTGACGATGTCGCCGTTGCTGGTCAGCAGCAGCAGGCCCTGCGACTCCTTATCGAGGCGGCCGATGGGGAAGATGCGCACCGTGTGCTTAATGGCTCGGATGACGTTGTCCTTCACGCCCAAATCGGTGGTCGTGACGATGCCGGGGGGTTTGTTGTAGGCCAGGTACACCGCCTCCTCTTCGGGGCGGGGCTCGATGTGGACACCGTTCACCACTACCCGGTCGCGGCTCGTTACCTGGTCGCCGATGGCGGCGCGCTTGCCGTTCACCGTCACGTTGCCTTGCTCGATGTGGCGGTCGGCTTCGCGGCGCGAGCACACGCCACTTTCGCTGATGTATTTATTGAGTCGGGTTGCCATAGTAGTAGAGCGTAACGCGGGGTGCGGGGTACTTAGACCAGCGATAAAAAAAGCAGTGACCAGCCCGCTGCGGGTCGGCTGCCGGCAAAGATACGGCTAACCTCGCAGGGCATTTCGATTGAAGTAAGGAATCTAGCGTGGATTTCAGCGTGGCGCATGCGGTAACCACACAGGTCAAACTAGTTTTGGCGACTCCTACCCTACCTCCTGCATGGCGGCCAGCAGCACCGTAGCCGTGGTACCCGCGCCGGGCTCTGACGCCAGCGTGAGCTGCCCGCCGTGGCGCTGCACAATCTTGCGGGTAATGGGTAGGCCCAGGCCGTGGCCGGGCATGTGGCGGCCACTTTCACCACGATACAACGGCTCAAACACGTGCGTCAGCTCGGCTGGGCTCATGCCTTTTCCAGCATCAGTGATGGTGAGGCGCAGAGTAGCAGAATCGGCGTAGCCCAGGGTACTACTCACAGCGCCCGCCGAGTATTTGCAGGCATTATCCAATAGGTTGAACACCACGGTGGTCAGCAATTGAGCGTTGCCCAGCACCATAAACGGGTCTTCTACCTCCTCGGGCAAATCGTCGAAATCCAGGCGGATGGTACGGGTAGGGTACTTGGTCTTGCACAGCGTCAGGGCCTGGGTCACGCATTCATCCAGGCGCACGGGCTCCCTTCGGAAGGCCGTGTCATCGGCTTTGGCCAGGGCCAGCAGGTCGTTGGTGAGGGCAATGAGGCGGCGGATTTCCTCCATCGCCGACGCGGTACTCTGGCGGGCTTCGCTCAGGTCGTGGTCGTAGGCCAAGGAGGTTTCCAGCGTGCCCAGCAGGTTGGCCAGGGGCGTGCGCAGCTCGTGCGAGGCGTGCGACAAGAAGCTTTTTTGCGATTCGAAAGCTTGCTCCAGCCCGCTCAACATCTCGTTGAAGGTGATGGCCAGCTGCGCGATTTCGTCGCGGCGGTTGCCCTCGGCCACGCGCCGGCTCAGGTTGGAGGCCGTGATGCGCTTTACCTGCCGCACCACGCGGGCAATGGGGCGTAGGGCCTGATCGGTGAAGTACCAGCCGGCCAGAATAATCAGCACCAGCGCACCCAGATTGCCTACCAGCAGCAGCAGCCGCAGCTTGGCAAATTCCCGCGCCCCAAACACATCCTGCCCCACCAGCAACACGCGGTAGCTCCGGCCCTGATGCTGATACAGTATCCCTACCCCCTCGCGCCCGCCCAGCTGAAAGTGCGCTGGGCGTGTGCTTCTAATTTGATTGAGATACACAGAATCGGGTAGGGGGCGCAGTGACTTGCCCAGCCCGTATACCAGCTGATTCTGCTCGTCGTAGATGCCGATGTATTCCTGGTGCATGGTCAGCAGGTCGGCGCGGCGGAAAGTGCGCAGCACGGCCGTATCCAGGTTGGCCCGCCGGATGAGCAGCCGCGCCGCCAGCACCGCCTTGCCCTCCAGCCGATGGTAATAGCGCTGCTCCCGCGAAAACGAGCTGAAGTAGTAAATAAACGCCGACAGCGCCAGCTGAATGCCTACCACCAGCAGCGTAAAGCGCAACAACAGCTTATTCCGAATCAGCAAAGGAGAGGTGGTGAAATTGTGAGCGGTGAAGTTGTAAGATGATGAATTGTCTGGTCATGCTGAGCTTGTCGAAGCATCTCTACTGATAGTAATTCCCGATGACAGCAACGAAGCGGTAGAGATGCTTCGACAAGCTCAGCATGACAAGACGACTTCACCCCTACCCTTCCCGCATCACGTATCCCATGCCTACCATCGTATGAATGAGCTTGATAGGGTAGCCTTTGTCGAGCTTTTTACGCAGGTAGCTCACGTACACATCAATGACGTTGGTGTTGGTGTCGAAGTTCAGCTCCCACACCTTCTCGGCAATATCCACCCGCGAAATCACCTTGCCACGATTCAGCAGCAGATATTCCAGCAGGGCATACTCCTTGGTAGTCAGCTCGATGCGCTGGCCGCCGCGGGTCACGATTTTCGATTCTAGGTTTAGTTCCAGGTCGGCGATGCGCAGTATCCGTTGCACGGTGCTGGCCTCGGTGGCGCGGCGCGTGAGCACGCGGGTGCGCAGCAGCAGTTCCTTGAACTCAAAAGGTTTCACGAGGTAGTCGTCGGCGCCGGCCTCGAACCCCAGCACCTTGTCGTCGAGGCTATCGAGGGCGGTGAGCAGCAGCACGGGCACCGTAGGGTGCAGCTGCCGGCTCAGGCGGCACAGCTCCAGGCCGTTGAGGTAGGGCAGGTTCACGTCCAGAATCACCAGCGCGTAGCTGTTCTGCCGCAGCAGCGACTGGCCCACACGCCCGTCGTAGGCCACTTCAATATCATAGCCTTCATTGGCAAAGCCTTTCTGGATAAACGAGGCCAGCTTGGGTTCGTCCTCGACGAGCAGCAGTTTCATGCTGTAAAGATACAGGTGGGGAGAGTGAGAAAAGGAGGAATGGGAATAAGAAGTCTGTCATCCTGAGCGCAGCGAAGGACCTTCTCACGTGGGAACGAGTCGTTGGTACGATGGTCGTTCCCACGTGAGAAGGTCCTTCGCTGCGCTCAGGATGACAGACGCCCTACTTCCTACCCCTCACACTCTCCTACCCCCACACCCTCCTACCCTCACGCACTCCTTTGTACCTTTGCCTGCGTGAGAACGTCCACTTTCCTATTGGGGCTGCTGACGCTGGCCGCCCTACCCGCCTGTCTGTCGCTGGAAAGCGACAAGCAAAAAGAAGAAGCCGCCGAAAAAGCCGTGCTTAGCAAGCACGACGAGGCCATGGCCCAAACCACCGGCCCGGTGTACGAGCTGCGCCAGCAGCTCCAGCAGCAGCCAGGCCCCGACACCGCCCGCACGGGCCGGCAGGTGCGCAGCCTGCTCCGCGCCGAAGCCGCCATGACCGGCTGGATGCACCAGTACCGCCGCCCAGCCGACTCCACCGCCCACGAGCGAAAGTTGCAGTATTATGCCCGGCAGCAGCACAAAATCGACTCCGTGGCTGTTCTCATTTCCAGTAGCCTCGACTCGGCCCGGCAAGTGCTGGCCGCCGGCGCGGCGCCTACCCCTAGTTCTGCTCAATGATTCGTTTTGCCCTGCGCCGCGCCCTCGGCTCGTTGTTCATTGGCCTCGGCAGCCTTACGCTGCTACCCGCCTGCTCGTCGTCTTCCGCTGATCAGCAAACCGCCCAGTTGCCCTACATCGGAGAGCGGGAAGTGGTGCCCAGCCCCACCGGCGGCCCCGCCGATACGGTGTACGCCACCATCCCTACCTTCCACCTCACCGACCAGGCCGGGCAGCCCGTCACCAACGCTACGTTCAAGGACAAGGTCTACATCACCGACTTTTTCTTTGCTACCTGCCCCAGCATTTGCCCCAAAATGCAGAGCGAGCTGCTGCGCGTGTACGAAAAGTATAAAGACAACCCACGCGTGGTGTTCCTGTCGCACACCATCGACCCGGCCCACGACTCCATTCCCGTACTGCGCGACTATGCCGAGCGCCTGGGCGTGACCGACGCCTCGCGCTGGCACTTCGCCACCGCTCCCCACGATACGGTGTTTGCGCTGGCCCGCGCCTACATGACGGGCGCTCAGGTAGATAAAGAAGCTCCCGGCGGTTTTACCCACACCGGCGCTTTTGCCCTGATAGACCCCAACCGCCACGTGCGTGGCATCTACGACGGCCTGAACAAAGACGAGGTAGACCGTTTAATTAAGGAAATTCCGGTGTTGTTACAGGAAGTAAGCGCTACCTCGGCCACCGCTACCGCTAAGCAGCCGTGAGGAGCTGGTGGCTGCGCGGCGCGGCGGGTCTGGCAGTAGCCAGTGTCTTGGCCGGCTGCTTTTCCAACCGCCAGAATGAGGGCGAGAAGCTCTACGCCACGCACTGCGCCAGCTGCCACGGCGAGCAGGGCGAGGGGCTGCGCCGCCTGATTCCGCCCCTGGCCGGCGCCGACTACCTCCGCCAGCAGCGCGCCGCCCTACCCTGCCTGATCCGCAAGGGGCAGCAAGGCCCGATCTTGGTCAACGGGGTGACTTTCAACCAGGTGATGCCCGGCCACGACGACCTCACCGACTCGCAGATTACCAATATTCTCAACTTTGTGCAGCAGCAGTGGGGCAATCAAAATCAGACGTACACCATCCGGGAGGTGTCGGAGCTGCTGGATGCTTGCCACGGCAGCGACGGCCAGTAATTGGCCGCGCCACTGCATAAATTTGCCCCAAATTGCCTAGCTTGGCCTTCCTAAGTTGTCAGATATTAGTTGTCAATTGTTGGTTTTAAACTAAATCGTTGACTGACAACTATCAACTGCTCCCTAACAACTTTTCTTATTCCTTTGCTTCGTTATTGATTCCTTTCCTATGGGTCTGTTTGACTTTCTGAAACCTAAAAACGAGCCGACTTCCACTCCTACACCGTCGGCAACGCCTACCCCTTCTACCCCCGAGCAGCCCGCTACCCCTGGTGGCCCTCGCTACAAAGGCTCCAATTATACTTCGCCGCCGCAAGCCGGTGTGCCAGCACCGCCGCCTATGCCTCCTATGCAGGAGCCATATATTCCGCCCATGCCGCCTATGCCCGACTTCGAGCCCACCAACGTGCTGGAGGAATTGCTGATGCGCGCCGCCGCCGAGCCTAATGCACGCCCCATTTTCTACCGGGCGCTGTTACAGGAAGAAGTGGTAGTAGTACTGCACCCCAAAGAAGGCCTGGAGCCCGGCGAAGTGACGCCCACCGAAGGCATGGAAATTCAGTTGCAAGTGCTGAACGACGGCAAGATTCCGGTATTTACGTCGCTGGAGCGCGTGAGCGACGGCGCCGTGGAACAGGAGACGATTTCCTACCTGCGCCTGCGCGGCATCGACCTGTTTCAGATGGTGCAAGGTGCCGATTGTGCCCTCAACCCCTTCTCGCCAGTAGGCAAGCTGCTACCCGCCGCCGAGCTGGCCGATTTGCTGGCTGGCAACCTCACCAATATTCCTGGCGAGGGCGAAGGCCAGGAAATGCAGGTGATGCTGGGCCCACCCCACGAGTCGACGGCTGGCCTGGCGGAGGCCGTGCGTACCTACTGCGCCACCAACCCTGACATCGAAGCCGCCTACCTAGCCCAGATGCAGATTCAGGGCTCACCAGAGCCACCGCGCCTGCTACTGGCCTTCCACTCCACCGCCGCCAACCCCGATTTCCTACAGGAATTCGGCCCCACGCTGCAAGAGCACCTCACCAACCAGCCCCAGCTGGACATGATGCTCATCGACCCCGCTTCAGGCGAGCCCATTAACCAGTACTTCCTGCAAAGCGAGCCGATTTATCAGAAGTAAGTAGGATACATAAAGGCCGTCATGCTGAGCGGAGTCGAAGCATCTCTATTGTGAGTAATCAATTTACTACCTGTAGAGATGCTTCGACAAGCTCAGCATGACGGCTTTTTTTTACTTTAACGACGTAAGTCCTCTACTCCTTAGCTCTCCAACTCCTTCAGAGCCTTCTTCTGTAATAGGCGCTGGTAGATTGGCCGGGCACTGAAATACAGGATAAGGCCCAGCGGCACCGCGGCCAGCAGCCACAGCAGCAGCGCGCCCAACTCGGCGCGCCACAGCAGTGTGAAGGCACCACCCAGATCATGCGTGAATAGATAACGCACGCGGCCCATCGTCAGCGTTTGGGCGTTGGCGCCCAGCAGCGGCGCCCCAAACCGCAGCAGCGGCAGCATAAACAGCAGTTGCAGCGGGCTCATTAGGTGACTGATGAGCAGCATGGCGGCCACATTCAAACGCAGGCGTACGGCCGCCAGCGTGCCCAACAACGTGGTGGCGCCCAGCACCGGCACAATGCCAATGGCTACCCCTACGGCTGTGGTGAGGGCCAATTGGTGCGGAGTAAGCCCTTGCTTGAGAATATTTTGCAAAGGCAATAGCACCCGGCGGCGCAACCAAGAAGGCGGCGATGAAGAGGGCGGTAGCGGGGCGGCGGGTTCAACCAAAACAAGGCAGGTTTTTGAGGCAATGATAGACGACGGGCATCCCCGCGTTGTATCTTCGCAGTTCGCTCCGGCGCTACTTGGCCAGCGAATCAATCAGGGAATGACAAAAGTACGCGTGCCAGGCCAGCCTCGGTCAAAAGAGTGGAAGGATTTCTTTGTGCTACTGCGCCGTGCCAGTCGGATGCTGTCGGCCAATGACCCACTGCGGCTAGGGGCGGCCACAGCGTTTTTCACCACGTTTGCCCTACCCCCCATCGTCATTATTCTGATTCAGGTGCTGGGGTCGCTCTACTCCAAATCTATTGTGCGGCAGATGCTGCTCACCAAAGTGGCCGATTTGCTGGGCGCTTCGGCCGCAGGGCTGGTACAGCAGATTTTGCAAAACGTGACCAACGTGGAGCGCAGCCGCACCGTGACGTGGTTGGGTTTTGCGTTCCTACTATTCATCGCCACCACGCTGTTTGTCGTTATTCAGCACTCCCTCAACCAGCTCTGGAGCATCCGGCCGGAGAATGGGTTTTCGCCGTTTTCCAATCTCCTGAAGGAGCGGGGCCGCTCGTTACGCGTGCTGCTGGCCACGGCGGGCCTCTCCATGCTGGCATTTCTGGTAGACGCGCTGCTCTCGCTATTTGCCCACTCGCTCGTCGATTTCAATGCTTCTTTCGGCTATTATGTAGTTCAAACGCTCAACCGACTGGCGTCTTTGCTGATTCTGGTGGCGTGGTTTGCCTTCACCTTCCGCACGCTTAGTTTGGCCATTGTTTCGTGGCGGGCCGTGCTGCCCGGCGCCGTACTCACGGCCATACTTATTGATTTGGGCGAATTTATCTTAGGCTATTTGTTGGTGCCGCGCAATCTTGGTCCTATTTACGGGCCGGCATCCAGCATTGTGCTGGTGTTACTCTTCGTATTCTATTGCGCCATGATTTTCTATTTTGGCGCCTGCTTTACGAAAGTCTACGCCCACTACATCGGCCACGACATCAAGCCCAAACGCCACGCCGTACGCTACCGGCTGGTGAATTTAGCTGAGGAGGAAGAGGAGAGCCAGGGGTGAAGTGGTTAGGTTGTAAATCAAGAAAGCGTCTGTCATCCTGAGCGCAGCAAAGGCCCTTATGACAGTAGAACGACAAGTGTAACAACGACTCGTCCTAACGTGATAAGGCCTTTGCTGCGCGCAGCATGACAGACGCTTTGTCTATCTATTCACTCATAAATTCACCACTATTCCATCTGCTGACGCTGCATGAACTCCTGCGTTTTCACATCGTCTTTGCGCACGTACGGACTGATAATCACGCGCGTACCGCTTTGATAGGTAAAGAAGCGGTACACCCAGTTGGCCATCACCACTAGCTTGCTGCGGAAACCGATGAGGTAGAAAATGTGCACGAATAGCCACGCGGCCCAGGCCATAAAGCCGCTCAGGTGCTTACCGCCGGGTAGATCGGCCACGGCGCGGTTGCGGCCCGTGATGGCTAGGGACCCTTTATCGAAGTAGGAAAATGGCTCTAGTATCTCACCTCGGCGCAGGCGGTGTAGGTTTTTGGCCAGGTGCACGCCCTGCTGAATGGCAGGTTGCGCCACGCCAGGGTGGCCATTTGGCCATCTCTCACTCCGCATCAGGGCAATGTCGCCGATAGCGAATACGTCGGAGAAGCCCTGCACTTGGTTGAACAAGTTGACCACATAACGGCCGCGCTCCAACGTTTCCTTGGGCATGCCCTCTACTGTGGCTCCCGTTACGCCGGCGGCCCAAATCAGCGTCCGTGCCCGGATTTCTTCTCCGTTTTTCAGCTTCACCACCTGCCCGTCGTAGTTTTCAACCAGCGTGTTGGTTTTCACGATAACGCCTAACTCTTTCAAATCCTCGTGGGTGTGGGCACTGGACACAGGCGACATGGGCGGCAGCACGCGGTCTAGCCCTTCTACCAGGTAGATGTGCATCTGGCTGAAATCCAAGCCGGGATAGTCTTCTGGCAGCACGTGGGCGCGCATTTCGGCAATGGAGCCGGCCATTTCTACGCCCGTAGGGCCGGCGCCTACCACCACCACGTTCAGCAGCTGCTCGCGCACGGTGGGGTCGCTGGTCATGTTGGCTTGCTCGAACGCCTGCAATAGCTGGCTGCGCAGGCTCACAGCATCCGACACCTGCTTGAGGGGGAAGGCGAATTGCTTCACCTGGTCGTTGCCGAAGTAGTTGGTGCGCGTGCCAGTGGCAATTACCAGGTAGTCGTAGCTCAACTCGCCTACCAGGGTCGTCACGGTTTTGGCCGTTGGGTCGACGTTGGTTACCCGCACTGGGCGGAAGTGAAAGTCGGGGTAGTCTTTATCGAACAGTTTGCGGATGGGCTCGGCAATCGTTTCGGGCTCTAGGCGGGCCGTAGCCACCTGATAAAGCAACGGCCAGAAACCGAAGTAGTTCAGCTTGCTGAACATCACAACTTGGAACTCGTGTCCGGCCAGCTTTTTAGCCAAATTGACGCCTCCAAAGCCACTACCAATAATGACAACGCGGGGCTTTTTAGTGGCCGGAATATTCAGAGAAAGGGTTTCGGGAGTTATCATACAGCGAGAGGGAAAGGATAGCGAGAGAACCAAACAGGGAGAATAGGCCGTCGCCTTCAGATATTAACTGCAAAAACGCCCCTGTGGTTTAGGTAACTTCTGCCCACCGTTGGGCTTATGCCCGCACTTCCGCCGCTAGGGGTTACCTTTACGGTTTCGTTTCTACTCGCATGACTGCTACCCCCGCGCCCGCCCCTACCTTCGCCGACCTCGGCCTCGCCCCTACCCTGCTGCAAGCCCTCGACGAGCTACAGTTTGCGGCCCCTACCCCCGTGCAGGCGCAGGTGCTGCCCCTGGCCCTCGATGGGCAGGATGTGGCCGGACAGGCACCCACCGGCTCGGGCAAAACGGCGGCCTACGGCCTGGCTGTGCTTCAGCAGGTTGATGTGCAGCAGGATACGGTGCAGATCATTGTGCTGGTGCCTGCCCGCGAACTGGCCCTGCAAGTGCGCGACGCGCTTAAGAAGCTAGGAAAATATTTGCCTAACCTGCGCGTGGCGGCGTTCTACGGCGGCCACGCCTTTCGGGAAGAAACGGCTTCGCTGAAGCAGGCCCCGCACGTGGTAGTGGCCACGCCTGGCCGCCTGCTCGACCACTTTGAGCGGCGTACCATTATACCCAATCAGCTGAAATCTTTGGTGTTGGATGAGGCGGATAAGCTGTTGGAGCTGGGTTTTCAGGATGAGTTGGTAGAAATTGTGAAGCGCCTACCCCGGCGCCGGCAAACGCTGCTGTTCTCGGCTACGATGTCGGAGAAAGTGGTAGAGCTGATTCGCAAAAACCTGACCCGTCCCCGCGTGGTGAATGCCGGCGAAGACAGCGCCGAGCTACCCGAAAACCTGACCCTGCTGGGCCACGTGGGCACCGCCGAGCAGAAGCCCGCCGCCCTCTACCACCTCTTGCAGCGCCCCGACACGGGCCGTGCCCTGGTGTTCTGCAACACCCGCGAGCGGTGCCAGGAACTCACGCGCTTCCTGCAAGGCCGTGGCATTGCGGCCGAAACCCTGCACGGTAAAATGCCCCAACCCGAGCGCGACAAGGCCCTGCTAAAGCTCCGCAACGGCTCCAGCCAGGTGCTGGTAGCCACCGACGTAGCTGCCCGTGGCCTCGACGTGACAGCCCTCGACAGCGTAATTCAATACGATGCTCCTGACAAGGCCGACAGCTTCCAGCACCGGGCCGGACGCACGGCGCGGGCTGGTGCCGCGGGCACAGCGCACTTGCTGGCTACCCCCAAGGAGCAGGCGCACGTGCAGAAATGGCCTGTGGCCGAAACCATCAAGTGGCAGCCCATCAAGGCCGGTAAACTACCTGATGCCCTACCCAAAGCCCCACGCCCCGAGAACGTGACCCTGCACGTATCGGCGGGCAAAAAGGACAGAGTTAGCGCCCACGATCTGGTAGGCGCCTTCGTAAACGTGGGCGGCGTAGCCCGCGAGCAAGTCGGCCACATCGAGGTGTTCGATTATTACAGCTACGTAGCCGTACCGCGCCAGCAAGCCCAGGAAGTAGTCGAGCGTTTGGCCGGCGCCAAGGTGAAAGGTAAGAAAGTGCGGGTGTCGGTAGTGGCGTAACTTGGGCTAGGCGGGCGGCGCGGTGTAGGGGCGGCTTGCAGCCGCCCACCGTTCAGGCAGTTGTTATGTTGAAGCCCAACAAGCTCTCTACTTAACTTAAGTTACTATAAGCCAACTATTTATTTTAGTATGAAGCTCGTTCATCCCCTTCACCTCATCGGCTTGCTTTTCGCCGGCGTTAGCTTCGGAATCAGTTTAGGAGCTGGCCTTGCTACTGCTAAAACAGGTGCGATGCTGTCTTCAACAGCCTATCTACCGCTGACTATCAGTGGCGGATTGATTATGTTTTTGCTGCAACAGGCTTTCCACAAGCAAAAGCCTATTGCATAGTATGGGCTTTTGCATACACTATGAAGCTGTTTAGGAAGTAGGGCCGTACTAAAAAAGGCCCCACGAGACGGCGAAGTTTGGGGCGCGCCCTACCTTATTACTACCCGCCTTCATGGGAGTCCTGTTCGAAGAATAGGAGTACCCACTGGATACTGCCTCATCTGCTGGTGCCGCTGCGCCGATCTGGCAGAGGTCGTGGGGCCATCTGCGATAAACTAAAGACCGGCTGCACCTATTCGACACCCCCAAGCGTGTGAGTAGGAGGTCGGGGCCGCTCAGGATACAAATGGTGGCGGGGGCCTCCAGAAACAGCCGTTGCAGGCGTAGGCGTTGGTCTTCCCGCTCGCGCTGGGCGTACACCTGAGGTGGTCCAGTTAGGCTGGATAGTTTAGGGCACTAAGTGGAAGGAGCTGTTGATGAGTGTGATAGGGTGTCTGA
>NZ_JAHWGL010000093.1 GCF_019334315.1 Hymenobacter profundi | reverse complement strand
GAACAGAGTCGTTAAGCCCCGGAGCGCCCATGGTACTGCCTTCACCGGCGGGAGAGTAGGTCGCCGCCAACTTATCAGCAGCGAGGCCCCGGCCCTGCGTCCCCTCACACGGGGATGCGGCCGGGGCCTCCCTCGTTTATACCCTCGCCTCCTGCTAAAACCGGGGGCTGCACGGAAGCTATATATTAGCTCTATCCACACGAGATAAAAGCCCGAAAGCCACATGGATCTCGAGCTTTTATCTCGTGTGGATAGAGCTAATATATAGCTGGTCCAGCTACTACCTCAATCATTTCTTCAGGAGAGAGATACTTTTGGGCTAGCACACGAAGTTGATCGTCATTAACTGTATTTATGTTGTTCAAGAAATCTGCATAATATGTGGTTGGCAGATTGAGGAATACTAATGATTTGTATTTATCGCATTGCTCAAAAACTGTACTTAGCTCATTCGCGAACTTCCCAATCATGTAGTTCTTGACGGTTTGTAGTTCTTCTGTAAGAATTAGCTCTTGTTGAAGCTGAGTTAGCTCATATCGTATTTCTTTAATAGCCGCTTCTGTACTTGCTGCATTCACGTCAGTGCCAATGACGAGGCTTGTGGCGTGTTCCCTAAGGCTGACACTGGCATGGATGCCGTATGTGAAGCCTTTGTCTTCCCGAATATTCTTCATTAGGCGAGAGCCAAAATAGCCACCTAGCACCTTGACCAATACCTGTAGAGGATGATAGTCTGGGTGGGTAGGAGGAACCCAAAGGCGGCCAATGCGCAGAGAGGACTGTAGGCTATCGGCAACTACTACTTGATCTTGTAAGGGGGAAGAAACAGGCGACAGAGAAGCAACTGTAATAGGAGCATCTGCTTGCGCTTGAACCTGTCCAAACAAATCGGCAATCAGTTGTTGCTGAGTACTGCTTACATCACCGCAAACAAACAACTCAGCGGCTGGCATGCGGTAAGCTGTTTGGTAAAAAGTTTGTACCGCTTCTACAGGAATCTTTTGGAACAGTTCCTCATCAAACGTGACGCCGTATGGATATGCGGATCCATATAGATTGCTCGAAAAACGCTCACTGGCAAGGTAGCCGTTCTTTTGACGTTCAATACGCACATTTTGAATAGTGCGTGTTTTCAATAAGTCGAATTCCGGCTCAGGGAAAGCCGCTTCCGTTGCAACATCTAGTACAAGCGGTAGTAACTGCTCGAGGTGGCGGGTAAGGCAATACAGCGTGAGAGTGGCGCGGTCGAAACCTTGCTCACACTCCAGTGAAGCGCCGTAAAAAGCCACCGTATCGGCTATTTGGCGGGCAGTGCGTGTGCGCGTACCTTCTAGCAGCATACGAGCCGTTAGCAACGAGACGCTGGGACCAGATTCATACCACTTACCAGCCGGGAAAACGATTTGCAGGCGTACGACAGGTTGAGCGCTGTTACGCAGAACGTGCAGGCGAGCTCCATTGGGGAGCGAAAGCACGTCAGCCGCGGGCAGCGTTACACTGGCCAGCGGCTGAACGGGAGGAGCGACGGTACGGTCGAGCATGAAAGCGGGTTAGTTGTTGGATGGGCCGAAAGCTTCTTCGGCCTTATTGAAGTTAAAGTGTAAGGATACGCGAATAGTTTGAGCAAGGGGGTTCTGGTTACTGTTTGGAACCAAATAAGCGCCATCAACACCAAAAACCTGGTAGCGGATGCCTAAGCCGAAGCTCAAATATTTCCGGTTGCCCTTTTCTTCGTTTTCGTACATGTAGCCTACTCGCGCTGCCAGCAAATCGTTGTACCAGTATTCGACACCGGCAGAAAGACGGATTTCCTGTAACTCTTCTTTTAAACCGCCAGGAGCATCTGTAAACGAGCTAAGCATGCCGCCTACAACTCCTTTTGCGCGACGATCTGCGTTTACTTGGTTGATGCGTTTACCTATGCTAGGTTGGCCTAGTGCAGTTATTGTGTCGCCTTGTATGTAGTAGGGCGATGGAACAAGTAGCTTATTAGCATCAATTGTGAACGTAATCTTGTTATACGCGTCCAATTCACGCGTCAGGGCAGCGCCTAGCTTCAAGTTAGTTGGCAAAAAGTCTGCTTGCGTAGCGTTGGTATAGGTGATTTTGTTGCCGATGTTGCTAATAGCACCACCTAATCCCAAGTTGTATTGTCCGGCACCAATCGTTAGATCTTTGTTGTAGTAGGCACCCAAATCAACGGCGGCTGCGTTGGCAGGACGGGCGTCGAAACCATCGCCAGTAAGGTTGGAACGAATAAAGCGTGCCGAAATACCCACACCGAAGTTGTCGCTCAGCTTCTGACCATAAGCAACTGAAACGGCATATTCCTTTGGGTTGTAGTTACCTAAATCGCCATTGTTCGCGTCCCGGAATTGTACTTGGCCTAAATCGAAATAAGACAGAGAGCCTGATATAGCTGCCCGTGGATTAAGGCGTGCGTAACCGGAGAGATGCGCAATGCCCATATCATCGGTGATGCCACGCAGCCAAGGAGAGTAGGACGGAGAAACGCTGTAGTTGAAAGGCACAAAACCGAGCTTACCAGCATTGTAGTAGGCCGCATTAGCATCGGGGCTGAGCGCTACCCCGGCATCGCCTAGAGCCGCAGAACGTGAATCAGGGCTTAGGGTAAGAACCGGCACTGCCGTCGTGATGGTTTTATTGGGATTCAACTGGGCAGTAGCCGTGCCTGCCAAGCCCAGCAAACCTGACAGTAAAAAGAAGCGCAAGGGCGTCTTAGACTTAGATGACATACAGAAGAGGAGAAGTGAGCCGGTAAGGAAGTGAAAACAGAGTGGAAAAGAGCTTAATTGAGGATAACCAGCTTTTCAAACTTTGAAGCGGTGGCACGGTCGCGCATAGAACGTACACTCACGCGGTACACGTATACACCGCGCGCAAGTTGGTCATTATATTCGTCGCGACCATCCCAGGAGAGCGCAGCTAAGTGCGACTCGCTACCGAACACGGTGGTTCGCAAAGTACGCACCAACTTCCCCGATACCGTAAAAATCTGTACCTGAATGTCTAGCTCATCGCCGGTGCGGTTGTGGTCGAAATGGAAGGTGGTATTCTGCGAAAAAGGATTGGGATAATTGAGGACGTGTTGCAAGGCTAGTTTCTCGGTACTGGCTGCAATAAACTCAATTTCTTTTTCGCCGGAGTTGTTGAATGTATCCCAGGCCTTGAGACGTAGCAAGTGCGGACCCGTGCTCAGTTCTTTAAACAAGTAGCGCACCTTGCCGGACTGAAACTTGTCGACATCGGCCGTGTAAAAATCGTTGAGGATAACCAGTTTGCTGGCGTCGCCATCGAGGGTAGCCGTGATTTCGTGGCCGATACCCGAGCCGGCTGTGTTGATGCCACTGGAATCGGTTAGGTTGGCCAGCAGGGTAGGGGAGGTGCCCGTAAGGCCACCAAACACAAACGACTCGTTGTCCATGAACAGCCGAATGGTAGGTGGAATAGTATCCAGGGCAGCCGTGGCATCGAGGCCACCTACTACGGTGCGGGTGGCGCCGTGGGCATCTATACGGCGTACAGAATCGGCAGCGTAGAAGCTGATTTTGCCCAAGCCGTAATTGTAGTTGATATCCTTTGGAACCACGAAGCGTAGGGAGAATTGCCCGTTGCGCACGGTTGCCTGTCCATCATATAAGATATTTTCCTGTACCTGAATCGGCTGTGGGCCATCGGTAGGCTCGCTGCCGAGCGTGCGGATGGTTTCGGGTTTCTCGAACACTGTTACGCGCGTGGTGCCGTTGAAGCTAGCATTAACGACTCCGCCCACGCGCACATCGCCTACCAATTGCACCCGCGACAGCGATTTAAGCGTGTCGGTGGGAGTGGTAGTGAAGGCATTGCCGTTGATGCTGCGTAGGGTTACGGTTTGCTCGGGGTAGGCGAGGCGGCCAGACGGGTCGCCCAGGAAAGAAAAATTGCGGTTGTAGACCGAGCGGACGCTGTTATTTTTGGTTTCAGCCAGAATGTCTCCCATGCGGGGTAGGACGCCGTTAATGGGTGTGAAAGCTGCCGCGTAGAAGGACTCAGCCAAGGCCTGGTTGTTGTTGGAAAACACTAGGCGGGTAGTGGTCAGCAGGCCCACGGCGCCGCCTTCAACATTGGTTAGCATCTCTTCGCCAGCCGAGGTACGGTCGGGGTCGTCGTAGGTGCTGAAGTCGCAGGTAGCGGTGAGCAGGAAAGCGAGGCGCTGACTGTTTTGGAGTGCTTGAATAGACGAGCGAGTTAAAATCCGCTCATCGGCCCAGCCTTCGGGGCCGCCATGGCCGCTGTAATTCATGATGAGCGTGCCCTGTTCCAGCGACTCATCAATGGCCTGCATGCACGCCGGCGAGCTTTGCCCAGCCGACGCCGCAATTTGCGGGTACATGTCGAGGTAGACCTTGTGCACGTTGTAGGCCGGCTGGTTGGCGACCAGTGCATTGGCCAGTGGCTCGGCTGAGTAAAGCGTGTGCAGGTTATAGTCGCCATCATCGGCCACAAAGGTGAGGCGGTTGCGCCACTTGCCGTAGGTGGTTGGGTCGTCGTAACGAATCAGCTTGTTGACAGTGAGAGCAGCCGTGTTCGTACCAGAAGAGACCCGCACCGGCAAGCGTCCTACCCCAATGTCCATCAGTTCATCTGTGGCCGAGTAGCTTTCGCTCAACTCGCCTTCATCATCATCGAGCAAGCCAAAATAGTCGTCGGTGGAAAACGTAACTCCTTGCTGCCCGCTGCGGGGCGCCACTACGGCAAACGACTCGCGGGACTCGTACACCGGCACGTAATTCTGATTGGCCCGATCGGGCGTGGGGTTAGTGACGTTCAGCGTACGAGGCTCAAGGTAGTAGCGCGACTTCCACCAAGTAGGAACCTTGGTGAGGTCATTGGTCGGGTCTGATTTATAATCAAACGAGGCATCACCAAATAGCAGCAAGTAGAGTTGTTTGCCGCTGGCGGTACGGTCGTAGACCTGCTTCATCAGGTCGCGGATGGCGGTGATATCCTGCCCGCCAGAGCTGTACTCGTTGTAGACCTGCGCGGTGGTGACTACCTGCACCGTGAGGCCATCGTGCGTTCGGCGGTGGGCAGCTAGGCGCTCGGCTTCGCTCAGAAACAGTGGGTGTGTGACAATCACTAGATCCGTTTTGCCGTCGAGGTTGAGGGCGTGCAGGTTTTGGTTGCCTACCCGCCCAAACAGGCGCGGCGTATATAGGTCAGCCTCTTGCCAGGCCACAAACTCGCGTAGCGAATCGGTGGGTGCTACGAAGCTGCCGCTGCTGAGCGGGTAGGCCACGGGGCGCTCCGGATGCGTCACTTCCCACACCGTGGCGCTACCCACATTGTCAACAGTAAAGCGGCTAACTGCCTGCGGCGCGATGTTGCTGAAAGAGCGAAAATCAAGCTGACGGCCACTGCCCACGTAGCGCAGCTGGCGCTGGGTGTTCAGCTCTACGTAGTCGAGCCAGGCGCGGGCACTCCCATCAGTGCTACTGAAGGTGTACCGCACGCGCGTATCGGCCGCCAAAGAGGTTGGGGTGATAGCCAACGTTGTGAGGGCCGTATTGGCGCGCTCGGGGTAGGAGGATGCCGAGCGACCCAAAATGGATTGTGTACCGGCGTTCTGTCCGTTTAGGGCCAACTGTACCGTGCTTGCGCTAAGGCTAGAGGCGGCCACCGACGATGTGAGCTGCACTGCTGCGCCCAGCACTGCGTTTGGCACTGTAAACGGAACTTCCAACGTGCCTCCTTCCAACGGTTCGCCTAACCACTGCCGCCCCGACTTCTGAATGTTGACAATATCGTGCTCGTAGTAGTCTCGGTGGGCGAAGGTGGTGATGGTGGCAGTGGGCGCGGCCGCGGTGGTGGCCGTGGTGAGACGCCGTCCCGCACCAGTGCCTACCGTCACGAAATAGTAGGCTGTGTCGGTATACAGATGCTGCACGTGGCGAAAGCGCGGGGTAGGGGCCATGGGGTCTCGCTCCCACACGTGCGGACCGCGGGAGTAAAACGTCAGGTATTCGTTGTCGTCAAAAACTGCGTCGGCATTGCCCACGAACCCGAGTGCTAGTTCTTCTAAGTCGGCGGGGCGGGGGGCGCCATTGAGCTGGGGCAACATGCCGCCGGCCGCATTGCCAAACACCTGAATCCGGCGTGGATCGGTGCTTTGCACGCTGATGCCTAAGGAAGTCAGTGCTGCTTTATCAAGCTTATACACACCACTTTCAGGGACCCCAATCTTATACCATACGCCTTGGCGAAGCACAGAAGCTGAGGTATGATTGCGCTGGGTGCGTGACGGCCGATTGGCAGTAGTACCCGCTCCACCGAGCACATAGCGGTAGTCAAACGAAATCAGCTTCTCTACCTGGCCCGATTGGGCGTTGCGGCGCACAGCGGGCAAATCTACATAAGTGATGGGCTGGCGGTTGGCCATACCAAATCGGAGGGTAGGGCCTGCGGGAAACGTGGCGCCTTCAAGAGCACGCGCATCGGTAGCGGCGAAAGCCTCATACATCGCGTTTTCCATCTGCCCTTCACTCACTCGGCCATTGATGCGCAGGGTATACAACCCTGCTCGGGCCCCTGGCTCATACGTGGCGCCCCGAAAGGTAGGCACGCGGCGCTCCTGGCCGTTGGGGCTAGTGAGCGTAGTGTAGCCTTGCCAGGCAAGTTGCTGCGAGAGAACCGTCTGCGCTTGGCTCGGCACTAAGGCAACCAATACCAGCAGGCACGCGAGCAAAAGCGAAGTAGGGAAGCGCATAGAAGTTCGAATCAAATAAAGAGCGGCGTAGGTAACAGTAGAAGAAAAGCGCACGTGAAACACACCTGCCACTTACTCAGTTTAGTGGGCAATGCAGGCAATAAGGATAACAGCCGCGCCGCAGGAATATTGCACTGTATATAGAGTAGGCTCAGCTTCGCGCTGGCCGTGCTACGGACAGCACAACGTATAGCAAAATGACAAGCGGTACGGCGGCGGCTTGTAAGAGAAAAAGCAATACTACCGCCAAACCCAAAAATACAAACCGCAGCGCATTACCCGACCACCTAAAGTGCTTGAACTTAAGCGCGAACAGCGGCAGCTCGGCCACCAGCAAGCCCGACAGCACAGCCGTAAGTACCAGCAGCACCCACGGATTAAGAATCAGGTGCGCTAGGTTAAATCGGTCGTCGAGGAGGATGAGGGGGAGAGAGGCCACTACCAGCGTGCACGCGGGGGTAGGCAGACCAATAAAGGAATCGCTCTGGCGGGTGTCGTTGTTGAACTTGGCTAGGCGCAGGGCCGAAAACACTGTCACGATAAAACCCAGGTAGGGCAGCCAGTCGGGCAAGTCTGTGCCGCCGCGTACCAGCAGCTGCATCAGCATGGCGCCTGGCACTACCCCAAACGATACCATATCGGCCAGCGAGTCAAGGTCTTTGCCAATCGGCGACGACACGTGCAGGGCACGGGCCAGTAGACCATCGGCAAAGTCAAACGCCGCCGCCAGGGCTACGAAGTAGGCCGCCAAGTCCAACCGCCCGGCAAAAATCTGACTAACGGCCAAGCAGCCGGAAAACAGGTTGAGACAGGTAACCGCGTTGGGAATATGTCTTTTCATATAGGAGGGTCTTAAGGGCTTGTCTGAGCGTCATTTCGAACGCAGTGAGAAATCTCGCGTGCTGACGGTAGATAGAAAGTATTCTCAAGCGAGATTTCTCACTGCGCTCGGAATAACATTCAAACAAGTCCTTTATTGCAGAAACGGATTGGATTGGCGCTCGGCACCGATGGTAGTGGCGGGGCCGTGGCCGGGGTACACTACCGTTTCGTTGGGCAGGGTAAGCAACTGCGTGCGAATGCTTTGCAGAAGCGTAGCATGGTTGCCGCCAGGCAAATCGGTGCGGCCAATGCTTCCCTGGAACAGCACGTCGCCGCCGATGACGGTGTGGGTAGGGGCGTGGTAGAACACCACGTGTCCGGGGGCGTGGCCCGGCGCAAAGCGCACTTCCAGCTCGGTTTCGCCAATGCGTACTGCTTTGTCGGGCGTGAGCGTGCCCGTGGGCTCGGCGGGGGAGTAGGCCGGAAAGCCGTAGTTGGCCGCGTAGGTAGGCACGGCGCGCAGTACGGGCAAATCGGCCTCGTGCAGCAGGTAGGGGACTTTATACGTGTCGATGACGAACTGATTGCCCAGCACGTGGTCGATGTGGGCGTGGGTGTTCAGCAGCAGTACTACCTGTAGTTTTTCGGCCTCGATGTACTCGCGTAGCGCCTGCTGCTCGGCGCGGTCGTAGCAGCCGGGGTCTACGATGGCGCACTGGCGGGTGGCTTCATCAATGAGCAGATAGGTATTCTCCGAAAAGGCATTAAAGGTGAAGCCGGCAACTAGCATAAAGTAAAGAAAAGAAACCAGCACGCGCTGGATGAAATTGGGGAGGTAAGTTACGAGAGTTGACGCGAACCGAAGCCCGCCGCGGCTTGTTGTGGGCAACCACCCGTACCCAACGCCGGCAATTTCGCGTTACTTTACCCCTGCATGACAACCTACGACTACCTGCTGATTGGGCACGGCCTGGCGGGGGCTACTCTGGCCCACACTCTGCGCCGGCGCGGCCGCACGGTGCTGGTCTACGACCCCGGCCATCCCAATTCGGCCTCTAAGGTAGCGGCCGGGCTGATTAATCCTGTGGCCGGCAAGCGTTTCGCGCTGGCCTGGAAAATAGACGAGTTGCTACCCGCCGCTACGGCTTTCTATCAGGCAATGGAGCAGCACTATGGCGAAACGTTTTTCATTCAAGCGCCTATCCAAAAGCTGTTTTCGTCGGTGGCGGAGCAGAATACGGTAGTGGCCCGTAGCGCCGATGCGCCCTGGCGGCATTACGTGACGGAGGTAACCGGCGCCCTGCCCCCGCTGGCGGGCGTGCGGCAGGAGTTCGGCGGCATCCAGATTCAGCACGGCGGCTACGTGCGGCTGCGCGAGCTGCTGGCTATGCTGGCTCAGGAAGCGCTGGCTCAGGGCTGGCTGCGTCAGGAAGTATTCGAATGGTCGCAGCTGGTGTTTGATGCCGACGGCGCTACCTACGCACCCGGCCAGGTACGGGCCCGGCAAGTGGTGTGCTGCGAGGGGGTAGGAGCCGTTCAGAATCCGTATTTCAACTGGCTGCCGCTCACGCCCAACCAAGGCGAAGTGCTGGACGTGGCGTGTCCCGGCCTACCCGACGGGCAGGTGCTCAACAAAGGCGCCTACGTGGTGCCGCTGGGCGAGGGGCATTTCCGGGTAGGAGCTACCTACCGCTGGCCGCCGTTTGCGGAGGGCATCACGCCGGAAGCCACGGCCGAGCTAAGCCAGCGCCTCGCCGACATGACTACCCTACCCTTTACCATCACGGCGCAACGTGCCGGCGTACGCCCCGCCGTGCGCGACCGAAAACCCTTGCTGGGGCGGCACCCCGGACTGCCTATTTTAAGTATATTTAACGGTTTCGGCTCCAAAGGCGTACTGCTGGCGCCGGGGCTGGCCGACCAGCTGGCTAATTACTTGGAAAATAGTGCCTCCGACCTGTGGCCGGAGGTCAATATTTCCCGATATCACGCGTTGTATAAAGCCGCTCCGGTGGCCGCTGCTTTTTCTTCCTGAACTCTTCTTTCTGGTTCCTATATGAAGCACTACTCCTTACTGTTACCCCGCCGGGTAGGCCGGTTGCTGGGACTTGCTGTGCTGCTGTTATCGGGTTCTTTCTGGGTGGCCCCCTCCGCTGCCGTGGCGCAAACCGCACAGGAACCATTTGGGCGGGTGCGCCTGCAATACAAGCGGTTCGACTGGATGCAGCTGAGCACCCAGAACTTCAACGTTTACTATTACGCTGGGGGTGAAATTGCAGCCCGCCGCGCCGCTGAGTACGCCGAGAAAGAGTTGCAGCGCATCACCTCGCTCATCGGCTATTACCCCTATTCCAAAACCACCATCATGCTCTATAACTCCGTGGGCGACCTGCGGCAGAGCAACATTGGGCTAGATCAGGATAAGTACCAGATGGGTGGCGAAACCTCGCTGCTGCGCATGACCAAGGTGCAGATTGCCTACCAGGGCCAGCAAACGCAGTTTAAGCGCGACGTGAGCTACCAGGTAACCCGCGTGCTGCTCAACGACATGATGTACGGCGGCTCGCTGAAAGAAGTGCTGCAAAGCACCTACCTGCTGCAACTGCCCGACTGGTTTATCGGTGGGGCTTCGGCCTACGCCGCCGAGGGCTGGAGCGTGGACATGGACAACTACATGCGCGACATGACCCAGCAATACGAGGGCACGCGCACGGCACCATTCTTCCTGCGCAACCCCCAACTGGCCGGCCAAAGCATCTGGAACTACATCGCGGAGCGCTACGGCTACACCACTATTCAGAACATTTTGAACCTCACGCGTATTACGCGCGATGTGGAGGTAGGCATCAGCTCGTCGCTGAACGTGCCGTACAAGATTTTTCTGCGCGACTGGCTGCAATATTATCGCCAACTGAATGCCCAGCCCCAGACGGCTTTTGTGCCGCTGAATGAGCAGGCGCAACTGACCTCGCGCAACAACCGCAAGTCGGTAATTTACTCGCAGCCAGTGCTCAGTCCCAACGGCCAACGCTTGGCTTATGTGGCCAATGAGGGCGGGCGCTACCGCGTGATAGTGGTGAACCGCGACGGCTCGCACCGCGACGTGATTCACCGCAACGGCTACCGCACGCCCGATCAACAAGTGGAAACGCGCCTGCCGGTGCTGGCGTGGCGCGGCAACAACCAAGTAGCCGTGGCCGAGATGGACAAAGGGTACATGACCCTGCGCCTACGGCAAGCCGGTGGTAGTGGCTTCGCCAACACCTTGGAGCGCCTGCTCGATGCCTTACCCTTCCGGCGGAAGGATGAGTCCATTTTTCGGCAGTTTACGCAGGTGATGAGCCTGGCCTACTCGCCCGATGGCAAATCGTTGGTATTCAGTGCCGCCCGCGATGGGCAGAACGATCTGTACTTGCTGCGCGCTGGTAGCCGGCGGCCCGAAAAGCTGACCGACGATGTGTTCGATGATGTGGAGCCTACCTTCCTACCCAATGGCGAGGGCATTGTGTTCAGCTCCAACCGTTGGCTCGATAGCACGGGCACGGCGCGGGGCGATTTCAGCTCTGTAGTCAATAATTACGACCTGTTTCTGTACCACCTCGATGGTCGGCCCCGGCCAATGGAGTCATTGGTCAGCACCATCTCCAACGAAGGCACTCCCCGCGCTATTTCCGATTCTGAAGTCTTGTATCTAGGGGAAGAAAGCGGGATTCGGAGCGTGTATCGGCTGAATCTGGCTACCCGGCAGCGCACGGCCGTAACCAGTTTTCCGGTTGATATCCGCAGCTTCGACTACAACGCCACAACCAACGCGTTGGGCTTCGTTACCACCGACCGTGCCCGCGACGCGGTGTTTCTTTATCCCAACTACCCGCTGCCTGAGGGCGTGAAGCTCTACAGAACGGCGCGCCAGGAAACGTTGGAAGACCGCTCGCGCCCCAAGCCGGCCCCTGTGCGCCGGCCGGTAACGCCGTCTGCCGTGCGCCGCCCCGCCCCGGCCCCCACGCCGGCTACTACCGACTCTACGCTGGCCGTAACGACCCCCGCTGCCACGCCCGATACAACCCAGACGACGGCTCCGGTGGTTGCTACGCCAAGCTCCACGGCACCGCGCCGCACCCAGCAGGTGAACGTGAGTGATTATAAGTTCGACGAGGATATTCCGATGTCGACGGCTCGCAACAATACCGCACAGCGTCGTCGCACCCCCTCGGCTACAACCAAGGCCCTGACGGCCGCCCCAACCCCGCCACCAGCCAATGCATTGGCTATCAACGGCCCCTACCGCTACGACAACCGTTTCAGCATCGACAACGTGGTGTCGTCGCTGTACGTGGACCCGCTACTGGGCTTTGGCTTGATTGGGCAGGCCAATATGTCGGACCTGTTCGAGAACCACCGGATACGGGCCAGTATCTTCGCGCTTACTGATCTGAAAACCAGTAATATGTATGCGGAGTACACCAACCTGACGCATCGCTATGACTGGAGCATTCGGTATCAGAAGCAGGCGTATTTCCTGAACGTGCCGGATCTGTCGAACTACCTGACGCGCTACGGTCGGCACGAAATTGCGCCTACTATTGCCTACCCCCTCACGCACAACCTGAGCGTGCGCGGTGGTCCGAGCTACGTGAACATTAGTCGCTTGGTGCTGAACGACCTGCCCGGTGAGGCAGATGTCAACCGGAACTACTTGGGCTTCAACGGCGAGTTGATCTTCGACAATGCCATTGCTACGGGCGTGAACATGCTGCAAGGCACACGCATGAAGATAGGCTACCAGAAGATGACCAGCATGGATAATAACGACCTGAATTTGAGTAATCTGTACGTGGATTTGCGCCACTACCAGAAAATTCACCGGTCCATTATTTGGGCGACGCGCGTGAGCCACGGGCAGTTCTTCGGCCCGGCGCAGTCGGTATACCGTTTGGGTGGTATGGACAATTGGTTGAACAACAAATTCGAGAACGACCCAGCGCTGCCTCAAACCCAGCGCCTGCAACCCTCCACCGTTGCTTCTTCTAACTACGACCCTACCCAGCTGTTCTACCAGCAGTTCGTGACGAACCTACGAGGTTTCAACTACAGTAAGCGCAACGGTCCGAAATACATTCTGTTCAACACCGAACTGCGCGTACCCATCATTCAGTACCTCTCCAACAAGCCCATTTACTCTGGCTTCTTCCGCAATCTGCAACTAACGGGTTTTGTAGATGGTGGTTCGGCTTATTCTGGCGTCAATCCTTTCAACACCAACAACTCCTATAATACGCAGCCCTTCGGCGGAAACGGTAACGCCTTTTCCGGTACGGTTACCACCTTCGGCAATCCGCTGCTGATTGGCTACGGCGGCGGTATTCGCACCACCATCCTGGGTTTCTATGGCAAAGCCGATGTGGCCTGGGGGCAGGAGGACTACAACCGTTCGGGACCGAAATTCTACTTCACGCTGGGGTACGATTTCTAAAACCCTGGCACAAGCAATAATTTGATGGAACAGCCGCCGCGACATATCGTGGCGGCTGTTGTTTTTAGGGCAGGTCAGAAGCAACTAGCATCTTTGATGACGATGGACCTGCCTACCCTAAGTTCGCGTGCCGTATCTTTGTGGTCCGTTTTCTACCCCGCTTCCCATGCAGCTCGTTCGTGAGATTGGCTATCTGATGCAGAAAGACTTTCGTCTGGAATGGCGGCAGCGTGCTACCCTCAGCGGCATGTTGCTGTACGTGGGCAGCACGGTATTCGTGTGCTACATCAGCTTTGCCTTGCGGGGGGGGGAGTTGCCCGCTCCCGCCTGGAATGCGTTGTTCTGGATTATCCTGCTGTTCACGGCCGTGAATGCCGTAGCCAAAGGATTCTTGCAGGAAAGCCGCGGCCGGCAGCTCTACTATTATGCGCTAGTGCGCCCGCAGGCTGTGATTCTGGCTAAAATCGGCTACAACGTGCTGCTCCTGTTGGGGCTCGGTGGGGTAGGGTTTGCGCTCTATGCGTTGATGCTGGGCAACCCGGTGCAGGATGTGCCGCTGTTTTTGTTGAATATGGCGCTAGGGGCCATTGGATTTGCCTCCACACTCACGCTGGTATCGGGCATTGCGGCTAAGGCCACTAACAGCCATACGCTCATGGCCATTCTGGGCTTTCCCTTAATGATTCCGATGCTGCTACTGCTCATCAAAGTTTCCAAAAATGCATTGGATGGGCTGGAGTTCGACGCTAGCCGTAGCTCTTTACTCACACTGGTAGCGCTGAATATGATTGTAGGAGCTGTTTCCTACCTGCTTTTCCCGTTCCTGTGGCGCTCCTGATTCGTGCCCAGCTTTTCATGCAGAATTAATGTTGACTGTCCGGAATTTGTATACTGTTTCTCTTCGTTCACCAAAGACTGCGGCCTTCGGGTATAGCAGCAAGTAGCTTATGAAAAACAATTGGTGGAAAGGTCTGGCCGTGGTGCTGCTGCTATACGTGGCGGCGGCGGGCCTGCTGATGCCGGTGCCCCGGCTGGCAATTCTCAACGAGAGCATTCGTAACCTCTACTTCCACGTGCCTATGTGGTTTGGGATGACGGCGGTGCTCACGGCTTCGGTCTATTACTCGGTGCGCTACCTGCGCGCTCCTACCCCCCAGTTGGATATTCTCTCCCACGAAGCTGCCAAGACCGGCATTTACATGGGGTTCGTGGGGTTAGCTACGGGTAGCATCTGGGCTAAATATACGTGGGGTGCATGGTGGACCAACGACCCCAAGCTTAACGGGGCGGCCATTGCCATGCTCATTTATGGTGCCTACCTAGTCTTGCGCTCGTCTTTCCAGGATGAGCAGCAACGCGCCCGTGTTTCGGCTATCTACAACATATTCGCCTTTGCGGCGGCCATGCCGCTGTTCTTCATCCTGCCGCGCCTGACGGCCTCGTTGCACCCCGGCGCGGGCGGCAACCCGGCGTTTGCCAAGTACGACCTGGACAGCAATATGCGTCTGGTATTCTATCCCGCCGTGATTGGATGGACGCTATTAGGATTTTGGTTGGCGCAACTGGCTAGCCGCGTGGCCTTTCTCAAACAAAAAGTATATGACAAACAGCTTGCGTAACAAGGGTCTTGGATTGATGAAGAGAGGTAGGGTGATGCGGATAGTAACTCTCTTCATAGCATTGCTGCTGCCGGTACTACGTGCTGCCGCCCAAACTGCTGATCAGCCCGAAATGGCTGACGCCCTGCGCCAGAGTGGCAAAATCTACGTGGTGGTGGCCGTTATTGCCGTAGTATTGGCCGGGCTGCTGTTTTTTTTGATTTCGCTGGACCGCAAAATCAGCCGTTTGGAGAAGGAAGTGCGCGACTAGGCGCGCCCTTACGAGCACTCTTCCACAATAGTTGCCGATTGCGTGCGTACTTTTGCCGCGGGCAACAGATTTAGTCTCACGCTTTTTACGGGTAGGGGACTTTTCTACCCGGCTTTCTTGTTCTGAGTTGCTGTCGCTTTTCGGCAGCGCCGCGTCTTCCGCTTTTTTGCACCCATGAAGAAATCGCATATTCTCATTTTGGCCGTTATCGCCGCCGCCATTGGTATTCTGATGACTACTTCGGCCGATGTCAGCCAATACGTTTCGTTCAAAGAGGCCCGCGAGTTGGCCGCCGAGGGCAAGAACACCAAAGTGCACGTGGTAGGCCGCCTGCCGCGCAGTGGCCAGCAGATTATGGGCCTGGAGTACAACCCTACCCTCGACCCCAACTACTTTGCTTTCACCCTGGTGGATACCAACCGCATCGCTCAACGCGTGGTGTATTTCAATCCCAAGCCCCAGGATTTTGATAAGTCGGAGCAGGTAGTGATTACCGGCGCCATGCGCAACGACGTGTTCGTAGCCGATAAAATCCTGCTGAAGTGCCCCTCTAAATACGTGGAGAAAGACATTAAAGGCGCCACGGCGTCGGTTAATTAAAAGTTGAGAATTAAACAGTTGAAATGCGGAGTGAGCCAGAGATAATGCGCGGGATAGTGGAAGCGAAACTTCGCTTCTGGCCGCGCATAAGTATGGCTTCTTTTTACTGCTTTTTAATTGTCAACGCTCAATTTTTAACTGCTACAGCGCAGGTACCCAACGATGACATTGAGAAGCGCCGCGTGCTGCGCCTGAACGAGCAAGTAACGTCTACTACAACAAGCTGCACCGTACAGTGGGCCTGCGTCGACGAGAAGCTGACGGGCAAGTGCATCGAGTACCACAACGACCAGTGGTTTGAGTTCACGCCTTCGGTTTCAGGGCGTTACTACGTGAATATCAGTGGGCAAAAGTGCCGTGATACCCGCGGTGTGCAGTTGGTGGTGCTTACGGGTACTCCTTGCCAACCTGCTACCTACCGGGTATTGTCCTGTACCTCGTTGGGCAGCCAGGACGATGTATTTGTGATGTTGGATAGCCTGCAAGCCGGGCAGCCCTACTTGCTGGATGTGGATGGCTACCTGAAAGACTTTTGCCAGTTTGCCTTGGCCATCAGTCAGCAGCCGCAAGGCCGCCCTGCCGCCGCTGAGCCCTCATTGAGCAGCGCGGTGCCCACCGATGCCAGGGTAGTACAGCTGCACTGGACCCTACCCGACTCCTTGGGTAGCACCACCCGGTTTCAGGTGGTGCGCCGCGAGGCAGCGGAGTTTCGCAGCCAGCCGTTGGCAGCGTTGGAGGTGGGCCGCACCACCTACGGCGGCAGCGACCAAAGCTACTCTTATACCGATACGCTCACGGCTCCCGGTCGCTACCTCTACCAAATAGTAGCCGAAGCGCCCAACAACGCGCCGCCGCTGCTGTTGCAGCAACAGTGGGTGGCCTACGTGCAGCGAATGCCCTCTGCCGCCAAGAAGCAAGCTGCCACCCGGCAGCGAGACTCCCGAACCATGATGCAGTGGCAACGACGGCAGCATCAGGCCCGCCTGAAGCATTTGTCTACCACTGAAAAAAGGAAGTAGAGCACCTTTCGAGCACTACGCAGCAAGTCTTTTCAACAAACAGTTTATGCTAAATACGTTCATCGGTGACCTGGGACACGCAAGTGTCATTGTAGCGTTTGCGGCGGCCTGCGTAGCGGCCTATTCCTACTACATGGCGGCCAAAGACCAGCCGCTGGGCGCTACCGATCTGGGCTGGCAGCGGCTGGCTCGTGGCGCGTTCTTCGTGCACGGGGCGGCTGTGCTGGCAGTTATTGCCAGCTTGTTCGCCATTATCCACGGCCACCACTACGAGTACTACTACGCTTGGAGCCACAGTAGCAACCACTTGCCGGTGTACTACATGATTTCCTGTTTCTGGGAAGGCCAGGAGGGGTCATTTCTGCTCTGGATTTTCTGGCAGGTAGTGTTGGGCTTCATCATTATTCGATACAGTAAGAAATGGGAAGCGCCGGTGATGGCCGTGTTTGCGGGCGTGCAGTTGTTCCTGGTTTCCATGATTCTGGGGGTAGTGATTGGCGACGTCAAGATTGGCTCCTCGCCGTTTATTTTGCTGCGCGACTTCCTGGATATTCCGGTTTTCAAAACCGACCCCAACTTCATTCCCAAGGACGGCACCGGCCTGAACGCCCTGCTCCAGAACTACTGGATGGTGATTCACCCACCCACGCTGTTCCTGGGCTTTGCTCTCACACTGGTGCCGTTTGCCTACGCCATGGCCGGCCTCTGGAAGCGCGAGCTGACCGCCTGGGTGCAGCCTGCTATTCGGTGGACGCTGGTAGGTGGTCTGGTGCTAGGGGTAGGGGTGATGATGGGTGCCTACTGGGCCTACGAAACACTAAACTTCGGTGGCTACTGGAACTGGGACCCGGTAGAAAATGCCGTGTACATTCCGTGGTTGGTGCTAGTAGCATCGTTGCACGGCCTTATCTTGTGGAAGCGCGGCAAAACCGGCCTGCGCACGTCGTTTGTGCTCGTCATTGCCACGTTTGTGCTGGTGCTGTACGCTACCTTCCTCACGCGTAGTGGCGTGTTGGGCAACGCCTCGGTGCACTCCTTTACGGACCTGGGCCTATCGGGCCAGCTGCTGATTTATCTGGGTGTTTTCGCGGTGCTGTCTGTGGCGCTGCTGGTAGCGCGCTGGCGTTCTATTCCGGTTTCGGAGAAAGAGCTTACTACCTACAATCCTGAGCTGTGGGTGTTTGTGGGAGCTACGGTACTATGCCTGGGCGCGTTTCAGGTGCTGGTAACCACTAGTATTCCGGTTTATAATGCCTTCTTAGGCTTCATCGGCATCAAATCCAACCTGGCCCTACCCGCCGACCAGATTGGACACTACACCAAAATTCAGCTGTGGATGGGGGTAGGCGTAGTCTTCCTGTCGGGGCTGGCGCAGGTGATGTGGTGGCAGAAAAACGATAAGGAAAGCCTCACCAACTCGCTCACGGTGCCGGGCATCCTCACGCTGCTGGGCGCTGCCCTGGTAATTTTGCTGGTGCGCTACAACAAGCTGGAGATGAAGCCCGTGTATATCGTGCTGCTAACTGCGGCCCTGTTCGGCGTGCTGGCCAACCTAAGCATGGTGCTCACGCTGCTGCGGCGCAAGGTGAGCCTGTCGGGCGGCGGCGTGGCGCATATTGGCGTGGCGCTGATGCTGCTGGGTATTCTGGCCTCGGCGGGCTACTCCAACATCATCTCCGGCAACGTGTCGGGCCTAGTGTATTCCAAGGAATTCAACGAAGAGCTGAACCGCGACAATGTGCTGCTGTGGCGCAACGAAGCTGCTCCTATGGGGCCGTATGAAGTGAGCTATACCGGTCAATATCTTGATGTGCCCGGCGTGCCTGGCTACGTCAACAAAGAACTACTCTTCCGCACCGACGACGAGTATAAAGCCGTTGCCCGCGGCGATGTGAAGCGCGGCGGCAAAGTGTATTACAAGGCCGGCGATACGCTCGAAATTCTGCCCGAGAACACCTACTACCGCGTGGAGTACAAGGAGAAGGAAAGCGGCAAAACCTTCGAGCTGTTCCCGCGCGCGCAGGCTAACGAGGAAATGGGCGGCTTGCTTGCCTCGCCTGATATCAAGAAGTTCTGGGACCACGATATCTATTCGCACGTAAGCGCTACCCCGCCCACCACCGGCCCCGATTGGAGCGAGGTAACGGAGCACGTACTGAGCGTAGGCGACACCATCTACCTCAACGACTACTTTGCGGTATTGCGTGCCGTGGAGCCCGCGCATCAAACGGCTGGTCTAAATCTGAAGGAAGGCGACTTGGCCATTCAGGGTGACTTCATTGTGTACGGTGAGAAGCGCCAGTACCATATTCACCCCATGTTTGTGGTGCGCAACCGCATGGTAGGCCGCGTGCCCGACCAATCGGAAGACCTGGGCCTGCGCCTCACGTTCTTGAACGTAGACCCCACGGCCGGCAAATTCACCTTCGGTGTAAGCACGGCTCAGAAGGACTACATCATTCTGAAAGCGATGGAGAAGCCTTTCATCAACCTGCTCTGGAGCGGTACGCTGCTAATGGCAGTAGGCTTCGGCATGGCCTTCGTGAAGCGCCGTCGCGACACCAGCGCCGCCCTACCCGCGACCAACGACGAGGCCACCCCACTACGGGCACGGCCCGTACAGCGTCCGCGCCAAGTGGCTTAACGCACGCTTTGCCAGAACTGAAAAGCCGGTCTACCTTAATGGTAGTCCGGCTTTTCTGCGTCAGGTGGCAACACTTCCCTATGTTGACCTGAAAATACACGGAAGCTATTTCCGTAATCCAAGCTGCGAAGTAGCCGCGTAGTGGCGGAAGGTTCGTAGAAAAATAGCGTTGCCCGCACGAAGCGCCGCATAGCGGTGCAAGAATGGGTAGAGTCTTTATACCACTACACAGCGCTGATCAGTAATAATCATCAACTCATCTGCAGACCCAAAAAATCGCTACGCGGCTGCTCCGCTATTTGAGGTACTCTACAATAAAAAGGGCAGCCAAATGGC
>NZ_JAHWGL010000092.1 GCF_019334315.1 Hymenobacter profundi | reverse complement strand
ACTTCGACGAGAAGCACCCGCCGCTGTTTCAATAGTATAACTTAACGCTCACCCCACCCCCCTAGCCCCCTCCCCTCCGGGAGAGGGGGAGCCTTGTCAGCTGATAGCTGTTGGCTAATAGCTCTTGTTCAACGGAAAACTATCAGCTAATAGCTCCGGAAAAGGCTCCCCCTCTCCCAGAGGGGAGGGGGCTAGGGGGTGGGGCCGAATTACAGAACTCATGCATTCTCAAACCAATCCCAACGGTTTCCGCATCAGCACCAACCCGGCCGAGCTGGATGTGGCCGCCATTCACCACTACCTGGCCGAAGACTCTTACTGGGCCACAAATATGCCGCTGGAAATCCTGGAGCGCGCCATTGCCAACTCGCTCAACTTTGGGCTGTTTGCGCCCGATGGCCAACAAGCGGGCTTTGCGCGTGTCATAACGGACAAGGCCACGTTTGCCTGGCTTTGCGACGTGTTTGTGCTGCCCGAATTCCGGGGTAGGGGCTTGTCGAAGTGGCTGATGGAGGTGATATGGACGCACCCGGAGCTGAAAGATCAGCGTAGGCACATGTTGGCTACCGTAGATGCGCACGGCCTGTATCAACAGTTTGGCTTCACGCCGCTCACTGCACCTGATAGATTCTTGGAAAAAAAGAAGCTAAATCCGTACGGAGTGGCTACTAAGAACTAATCAGGCATCATTTTTTGTAGAAAGCAGACTTCCTGTTGAAGTTGATTGATGTGACGAATTCTACCTTATCCAACCGTTGGCATCAGCTGACGGCCCCCATGCTACCCGATGAGGCAGCTCGCGCCGCGGCGTACGAGCAGCTCAGCGCCGCCTACTCCGCCTCCGACCGCCATTATCATACCCTGCACCACGTGCGGACGCTGCTGGACGCCGCCGAGCGTTATGCCTCTACCCTGCAAGACCCCGCGGTGGTGCAGCTGGCTATCTGGTTTCATGATGCCGTGTACAGTGCCCGCCGCTCCAACAATGAGGAACGTAGTGCCACGCTGGCGCTGAAGTTCTTGGAGCAGACTACCTTGTCTGCCGCCCGTCGGCAGCGCGTGACCTACCTCATCGAGCGCACCAAAGACCACACCCAGCCGCTTTCTGCGCCGGATGCTGATTTGGCGTTTTTCCTGGATGCCGATCTGCAAATCCTGGGCGCGCCGGAAGCCGATTACTGGCAATACGCCCGCCAGATCCGGCAGGAGTACCGCCTGATTCCGGATATGCTGTACCGCCCCGGCCGACGTAAAGTATTGGAAAAGATGCTGGCCGCGCCAACCCTGTATCGCACGCCCGAGTTTCGGCAGCGGCTGGAAGATGGTGCCCGCCGCAACCTGCGCCTGGAGCTGGCCGATTTGTAGATACGCTGCTAATAGAGCCGTTGCAACGCCGGGCGGCGGTTGGCGTCCTTGGGTGGAACTGCGTAAGTTGCGGTTCATCCTTCCGCCTATCTATGCGAAAACTCTCCGCTCTGCTTGCTTTTGCCAGCGTGTTGCCACTGGCTGCTACTGCGCAAAGGCCTACCTCTTCCCTGGCTCCGCTGACGGTGGAGAAAATCATGCGCGACCCTACCCAATGGCTGGGCACGGCGCCCAGCAACGTGTTCTGGAGCGAGGATGGCAAGCGCATCTATTTCAGTTGGAATCCCGATAAAAACCGCCAGGACTCGCTGTACTACGTGACTCCCAGTGGCGGCTCTGCTCGGAAGGTAGGCTTTCGGGAACAGCAGGCCCTACCCGCCGGCAGCGGCACCTACGACGAGCGGTACACCCGTAAGGTGTATGAGAAGGATGGTGACATTTTTCTGCTAGACCTGAAATCGGGTAAAATCCTGCAGGTGACCAACACCGCCGAGCGCGAATCCAACCCCGATTTCGCCCTACAAGGGCAACTCGTCAGCTATGCCCGCGGCGGCAACCTGTTCACCTGGAACCCTACCACTGGCGAAACCACCCAGCGCACCGACTTCCGGAAGGGCGCCAAGCCCAAGAACAGCCTCACCGACCCCGAAGAGAAGTTTCTGAAGGCGCAGCAGCTGGCCTTGTTCGACATCATCCGGCAGCGCGACCAAGACGCCAAGGCCCGCGAGCGGGCACAGAAAGCACTCAACAAGCTTCGTCCCAAGCCCATTTATCTGGGCCAGCAGACGGTGCGCAACCTCCAGCTCTCCCCCGATGGCCGCTACGTGACCTATTCCCTGGCGCAAGAGCCTACCAGCGAGAAGGTGGCCGTGGTGCCGGCCTTCGTCACGGCCTCGGGCTTCACCGAGGACATTTCGACCCGCACCAAGGTAGGCGCCCCGCAAACCGCTTTGCAGCTGGGCATCTACGATATTGGTCGTGATACCACCTTTGTGCTGGGCTATAGGGAGTTGCAGGGCCTTGATGAGCAACCGGCCTACCGCAAAGAATATCAGCTGAAAGCCAAAGCGCCTACCCCCGCCGACTCAGCCAAAGCCGCTACGGCCGCTAAAAAGGAAAAGCCAGCCACCGAACTGCGCCGCGTGCAGCCCTACGGCCCCGTGTGGAGCCCAGATGGTAAGCACGCTTTCGTGGTCATCCGCTCGGCCGACAACAAGGACCGCTGGATTGTGGGCCTCGACCCCGCTACCCAGAAAATCAAGCTTCTCGACCGTCAGCACGACGACGCCTGGATCAACGGGCCTGGCATTGGCTACGGTACCGGCAACGTGGGCTGGCTGCCCGACAATCGGCGCATGTGGTTCCAGAGCGAAGCCACCGGCTACTCCCACCTCTACACGCTGGATATCACCAACGGTCAGAAAAAGGCCCTCACCAGTGGCAAGTTTGAGATTCTGAATGCCCAGCTCAGCCGCGACAAGAAAACCTGGTACCTCACCGCCAACAAGCCTGAGCCCGGCCAGCAGCAATTCTACCGCATGCCGGTGGAAGGCGGCACCATGACGCAGATTACCGATAAGGTAGGTGCCAACGACGTGACGCTCTCGCCCGACGAAAAAACGCTGGCCGTGCGCTACAGCTACTCCAACAAGCCCTGGGAACTGTATGTGATGGACAACAAGCCCGGCGCCAAGATGCGTCAGCTCACGCACTCCACTACCCCCGAGTTTGAAAGCTACCCCTGGCGCGAGCCGGAAATCGTGACCCTCAAGGCCCGCGACGGCGCCGACGTGTATGCCCGCCTCTACCGCCCCGCCAACCCCGCGGCGCAAGGCCCCGCCGTGATTTTTGTGCATGGCGCCGGCTACCTCCAGAACGCGCATAAGTGGTGGAGCAGCTACTTCCGCGAGTACATGTTCCATAACCTGTTGGTAGAAAAAGGCTACACGGTGCTGGATATGGACTACCGCGGCTCGGCAGGCTACGGCCGCGACGTACGCACCGGCATCTACCGCTACATGGGTGGCAAAGACCTCACCGACCACGTAGACGGCGCTAAAATGCTCACCGAAAAATATGGCGTTAGTCCCCAGCGCATTGGCATCTATGGTGGCAGCTACGGCGGCTTCATCACGCTCATGGCTATGTTCACCCAACCTGAGGTGTTCAAGGCTGGTGCCGCCCTGCGCTCCGTCACGGACTGGGCACACTACAACCACGGCTACACCGACAACATCCTCAACGAACCCTACAACGACAGCATCGCCTACGCTCGCTCGTCACCCATCTACTACGCCGATGGCCTGAAAGGTGCCCTACTGATGTGCCACGGTATGGTGGACACCAACGTGCACTTTCAGGACATTGTACGCCTCACGCAGCGGCTCATCGAGCTGCACAAGGAGAATTGGGAGCTGGCTGTCTACCCCGTCGAGAACCACGGCTTCGAGGAGCCCGCCTCCTGGACCGACGAGTATAAGCGGATTTTGAAGCTGTTTGAAACGAATCTGAAGCCGGCCGGGGTAGGGGGGAGCGGTGGTACTGGGCAGTAGGTTGTTCAGCCTACAAAACGGGATGGCCTTGCCCTTTTGATGAAGAAGCAAGGCCATTCCGTTTTGTCAATTTAGGACTATTACAGACGCTTCGTAATAGCCAAGCCGCTGTACCCATATCCATTAATATTAATTCCCTGTACTGGTGTCAGGGAAAGGCCCGTACGGTCAGCGGTTTTATGCAGTTGGGGTACCACAATGCCCGTAGCTGCACCTATCACATATCCTACAATATTATCAGAGAGGAAGTGCTTGCCAGCTTTGATGCGGGTATAGGCCGTAGCAGCTGGTACCAGGGCTGCCGCCGTCCACACAAACGGCTCGGCAGCCGAGCCGGGGTTGAAGTCGTGATAGACCTTAGCAGCGAAGAAAGTAGCCACCGCTGTGTTGGCCGTATGGCCAGCGTAGAACGAGTTGGTAGAAATATGGCTATTCCGGTCGCCGCTGCCTTCAGTACCATACAGAAAAGGCCGGTAGCGCGTGGTGGTTCCTATCGTCATCGTGAATATAGCGTTCTGCGCTGCCAGCGTTTGTAAGTACAGCCCCAATACTTGCCCATAGCGCCCACGTACGTCTGAATCTAACGCTAGCAAACCCGGGGCAATAAGTAGGGTAGGATATACAATAAAGTCCCCTACTGTTTGCGCAGTTTTGCTGTAATTGCCTGCTACAAAGCGGTCAAACTTAGGTACATCATTCTTGTTGAGCGCAGCTAGCTGCGTGTCGTTCAAACCGTCTTTCTGCGAAACCAAGTATAATCCTACCCCACTTAGCGCACCCAGGCCTGCTGTAATAGGTGCATCTACAGCAAAACGGGTTTTATAAGGTGAGGGTGCTTTTTGGGCACTTGCTGTTGGGGTAGTGGCAGCTGACAGTGAGCCAGCCAACATTAAAGTGTAGATGTACTTCATAGAAGAAAATTGAATGATAGACATACAACGCAGAATATACTGTGGAGGTTAAGACCTGCACTTTTTTCATTCTGAATGACACCATTCAACAACCACACATAAAACTCGTAGCTTTGCGGCCTTGCCTGGCCTTACTGCCGGTGCGAGGCAGGGGCTGCCGGCCCCTTGCGTACCTTATATGCTTCTACGCTGATGCCGTACTTGTTCACCTCCGAATCGGTTTCGGAAGGCCACCCCGATAAAATCGCCGACCAGATTTCGGACGCTATCCTCGACGAATTCCTGCGCCAGGATCCTACATCCAAAGTAGCCTGCGAAACCCTCGTCACCACCGACTATGTGCTGTTGGCCGGTGAAATTAAGTCGACCGCGCAGGTAGACGTAGAGCAGATTGCCCGCGACGTAATTCGCCGCATTGGCTACAACAATCCCGAGTATAAGTTCGACGGCAATACTTGCCAGGTGGAAAACCGCCTGCACGCGCAGTCGCCCGACATCAACCAGGGCGTAGAACGCCAGAACCCCGAAGACCAAGGCGCCGGCGACCAGGGCATGATGTTCGGCTATGCTACCCGCGAGACGGATAACTACATGCCCCTAGCTCTCGACCTCTCGCACCGCCTGCTGCGCGAGTTGGCCGCTATTCGTAAAGAAGGTAAGGAAATGACTTACCTGCGTCCCGATGCCAAGGCGCAAGTAACCATTCGCTACGCCGACGACAACACGCCCGAGGCCATCGAAACCATCGTGGTAAGCACCCAGCACGACGAGTTCGATGAGTCGGAGGAGAAGATGCTGGCGCAAATTGCCACCGACATCAAAACCATTCTGGTTCCGCGCGTAAAGGCCGGTTTGCACGCCGATGTGCAGCAACTCTTCACCGACCAGATCACCTACCACATCAACCCCACGGGCAAGTTCGTGATTGGTGGTCCTCACGGCGACTCCGGCCTCACGGGCCGCAAAATTATTGTAGATACCTACGGCGGCAAAGGCGCCCACGGCGGTGGCGCTTTCTCTGGCAAGGACTCCTCTAAGGTAGACCGCTCGGCTGCCTACGCGGCGCGCCACATTGCCAAAAACCTAGTAGCAGCGGGCGTAGCCGACCAAGTGCTGGTGCAGGTAGCCTACGCTATTGGCGTTGCCAAGCCGGTAGGTGTGTACGTAACGACTTACGGCACTACCAAAGCCACCAACGCCAGCGGCCAGCTACTCACCGATGGTGAAATCTCGGCCAAGGTGCAGGAGCTGTTTGATATGCGTCCGTATGCCATTGTGCAGCGCCTGGGCCTGCAAAACCCCATCTTCGGTGCTACCGCCGCGTATGGGCACATGGGCCGTCAGCCCGGTCAGGTATCGTTGAATGGCAATGGTCAAACTGCCGAGACCTTTACCTGGGAAAAGCTTGATTATGTGAATCAGATTAAAGCGGCTTTCGAGCTATAAGGCGGAATTGAACCTCATAAGAAGGCCCTACCTGCGACAAGCGGGTAGGGCCTTCTTTTATATATCGTGAAAGGCAGAGGCCTTAGTGCGACATGTGCTTTTCCTTATACTTTACGATTTGTCGACGTAAGCATTCGTACGCCGCGTCGGCTGCCGACTCGAAGGTAGGCGCTTCTTCCTGACAAAAGATAGTGGAGCCGGGGACCAACAATTTAACTTCCAGAGTTTTATTGCTAATGCCGTCCTTGTTGTTCAGCTTCAAAATAACTTCACCTTCCGTCACACGGTCGTAGAAGGTTTCCAGTTTGTCGAGGCGCTTCTGGATGAAGTCGAGCAAGGATTGGTCGGCAGTGAAGTGCACCGAATGCATCTGTACTTTCATCGGGTAAGGGGTTAAGGGTAAAAAAAATAGCTTAGGCTTTTGGATGAGCCTGCTCAAAAACCGCTTTCAGCTTGTCAATCGATAAGTGTGTGTACACTTGGGTAGCGGCCAGATTAGCATGCCCCAACAACTCCTTAATAGCGTTGAGGTCGGCCCCTTTGCCGAGCAGGTGCGTGGCAAACGAGTGCCGCAGCACGTGCGGATGCTGCTGCGACGACGCCGTGGTTATCTGGCTCAAATAGTGCTTCACGGTACGATAAACAAACTTTTCGTAGAGCGGGTCTCCCTTATCCGTAACGAGGAGCGCCCGCCGGACGTTGTCGGCCGTACCGAATTCCTGCTGCTTTTGCGCTAAGTACTTGTCCAACACGCCCAATAATGTGGGATTGAGCGGGACGATGCGCTGCTTGTTGCCCTTACCTGTCACGCGCACCGTGCGGCCAGGTAGGCTCACGTCATCGGGCCGGATGCCAATTAGCTCCGACAAACGGATGCCGGTGCCATAGAGTAACTCCAGCACTAACTGGTCGCGCACGCCGGCAAAAGTCTCCGGAAACTCAAAGGAATTCAACAGCCCGTTCAGTGAATCTTCGGGCACAAAGTCGGGCAGCTTCTTCGCTGCCTTCGGCGACTTAATGCGCAACATAGGATTGCGCGTGGCAGAGCCCGTTTGGAGCAGAAACTTGTAGTAGGAGCGTAGGCAAGCTATTTTCCGGTTCACGGTGCGCGGGTCCAGTTCCTGCTGCATCAGACTTACTACCCAGCCACGAATAAGCGTATGGTCGGCCTGAGCTGGTTCTGCCAGCTCATACTCAACTTGCAAATAATCAGCAAACTGCCGCAAATCGGTTTGATACGACAGCAAAGTGTGCGGACTGTAACGCTTCTCGAAGCGCAGGTATTCAAAAAACAATTCCATACAAAAGCACCAGCCAGGTAGGGGCTGGGTTACCAATGTATGGAATTCCACAGAAAAGTACGCACGCGAAAAATCGGCTGACTCGCTTCAAAAAGCAAATCAGCCGGTTTTGTCAACTCAAAGAGCGGTCAGACTAGTCGTTGCCTGTGCCGTAAGTGGCTTGCTTATAGATAGCCTTCTCTTTCTGCTTGCGGTTGGTTACCGACGGCTTCTGGAAGAACGTGCGACGACGCAGTTCTTTCAGCACACCCGTGCGCTCAAATTTCTTCTTGAAGCGCTTCAGCGCGCGGTCTACCGACTCGTTCTCCTTGATTTGGACGATGATCATATGTTCAGTTAGCTTGAAAACTTCTGCTTTGGTAAAGGGCTGCAAAGATAACCATAGTTTCTGATGATTTCAAAGCGAGCATATTAGGTTTCAGGTGATAAAGCGTTTTTACAGACCCGCAAATCGCTTTCTCAAAACACGAGGAAGCGAAAATAACGTTAGCAGGGCCTATTTTTAGGTATTAAGCAGACTGCGGGCAATGACCAGTTTCTGAATTTCGGAAGTACCCTCACCAATGGTGCAAAGCTTGGCGTCGCGGTAATATTTCTCCGCAGGATAGTCTTTGGTGTAACCGTAGCCGCCAAAAATCTGCACCCCTTCGTTGGCTACGCGCACCGCTACTTCCGATGCATAAAGCTTCGCCATCGCCGATTCGCGATTTACGTTCAGACCACGCTGCTTCATATCGGCGGCGCGATAGGTGAGCAATGAAGCGGCCTCAATTTCCGTCGCCATATCCGCCAACTTAAAAGAAATCCCCTGGAAGTTGCTGATGGGCTGATTGAATTGATGGCGTTCCTGCGAATAATTTAGTGCAGCTTCCATCGCGCCCTGCGCTATGCCCAGGCTCAGTGCCGCAATGCTAATGCGGCCGCCATCCAGCACCTTCAGCGACTGTATAAAGCCGTCTCCCACCTTACCAATCACGTTTTCCTGCGGTATGCGGCAGTCTGTGAAAATCATTTCGGTGGTTTCGGAGGCGCGCATGCCTAGCTTATCTTCTTTGCGGCCACCTGCAAAGCCGGGCGTACCACGCTCCACAATAAATGCTGTCATGCCGTGTGAGTCGCCTACCTCACCGGTACGCGCAATCACTACTGCCACATGGCCAGATTTGCCGTGGGTAATAAAGTTTTTGGCGCCATTGAGCACGTATTCATTGCCGTCTAGCACAGCGGTAGTACGCATGTTGCCAGCATCCGACCCGGTATTCGGTTCGGTTAGGCCCCAAGCACCAATCCACTCGCCGGAAGATAGTTTGGGAAGATATTTCTGCTTCTGCTCCTCAGAAGCATGTTGGAGAATATGGCCGGTGCAAAGCGAGTTATGCGCCGCCATAGAAAGGCCGATGCTACCATCAATTTTGGCCAACTCGGCAATAGCCGTCACGTATTCTGGGTAGCCGAAGCCCGAACCGCCATACTGTTGCGGTACTAACACGCCCATTAGGCCTAGTTCGCCTAGCTGATGGAACACGTCAATGGGAAATTCCTGGCTTTCATCCCAACGCATCATGTGCGGCTTGATATGGGTGGCGCCAAAATCACGCACCATCTGCGCAATCAGGGTCTGATTTTCAACTTCTTCTACTAGCATGGGTGGGGTGGGAAAGGGCTTTATACTAACAAACGTAAGTTATTAGTTATGTGTTGATATTAAAAATAAAGTAGACAAGTATCTGGTCAGGCACAAAGCTATAGTGGTGCGAATTTTGAAAGCGACGGCCAATTTGGTTACTTTGAAGGTTTCCAGATAGGCAAACCAGCGCTAAGGCGCTGTCAGTCTGTATCCTAGATCTGATCCGGCTTGTCCGGCCTGCATGCAACAACTACCCGTTCTTCGTCGCCTCTTGCGTTTTTGGCTGCTCTGCCTACCATTTTCGCTAGTAGTATTGCTTTCTTCCTGCACCACCTCACGTGTACGGCAGCAGAACACTATGTTCCGCCTCGATGGTACCATGGCTGATACATCTAAACTGCGTCGTGCTGTAAACCGTGCTGAGCGCAACTACGTCATTCAGCCTAACGACTACCTCGCTATCCGGGTGTATACTAACGAGGGAGAATCTATAATTGACCCAAACGGCGAACTATCGTTTGGCGCCCCTACCGGAGGTGGTAGTCGGCAGGCCGCAGGAGTTGGTCGGCAACAGGCTGGCGCTAGTCGCGGAGGTGGTGCCCAGAATGGCGGTGCCGAGTTTCTGGTGCAAAATGACGGTATCGTGCGCCTACCCATGGTAGGCGACGTGAAGCTGAGTGGTTATACCTTACTAGAAGCAGATAGTGTACTCAGAGGCAGATACAATGAGTTCTATCAGCAACCCTTTGTGACGACGCAGGTCAGCAACAACCGTATTATCGTTCTAGGGGCTGTAGGTGGTAGCAGTGGTCAGATCATTCCTTTGGCCAATGATAACATGAATCTAATTGAAGTCTTGGCATTAGCAGGAGGCATCGATGGTGGTGCTATTACGGGAGCAGGAACCGGGCGCATAGGTCGGGCAGATAATATTCGCCTGATTCGGGGTGATCTAAAGAACCCACGCGTGCAGGTCATCGACCTCACCTCCTTTGCTGGCATGCGTAAAGCCAATCTGCAGGTGGAACCCAACGATATAATTTATGTTGAGCCTATACGACGACCATTTTTTGAAGCAGTAGGCGACATTGCTCCTTTGTTTAGTATTGTTAGTGGAATAGCAGGCCTAGCCACTACTATTATCTACCTGACAATCACGTTAAGGCGTGATAATTAACAAGCAATTATACTTATCACTGTCGTTAAACAGTACCATCAAATCAACAGCAAAGCGCCCCTATGGCTGCGAAAGAAGAAGTTGAATTAGAAGAGCTGATCCGCAACGCGGGTGGTGGCGAGGCCGAGTCGGAGGAAGATGAAGGCACTGGCTTAGATTTGACTACACTCCTTATGGTAGCGCGCAAGAGCCTGCCGTGGGTGATATTATTAATTGGCTTAGGTTTGACAGCCTCTTGGCTGTTTTTGCGTTATACGCCCTCTATCTACCGATCATCATCGGTCTTGAAAATAGATGAGAAGACGGAGGCGGGAGTGTTGGGCTTAGGTGGGGTTGGTGAAGGTATGGAGAAGAAGCAAAGCATGAACAACCTTTCAGGAGAGGTGGAACTGATCAAGTCTGATTTAATTTACCGCCGCTTGAAGGATTCACTAATGCTTGATGTAAATTATTATGCAGAAGGCACAGTACTCGAGCGCGAATTGTACCAGATTTCACCGTTCAAGGTCAGTTACACAGTGCAAGATGGTTCCCAGTTCAATACCCGTTTTGCTGTTGATTTCTTAGATGAACAGCGCTTCACACTTTCCTACGAAGTGCAGGGTAAAGAACAAGGGCAGGAGTACCAGGTTGGACAACCTATTGAAACGCCTGGCTTTATATTGACTGTTTCTAAGACTGATTTTTTTGGGTCAGAAACGATAGATGGTAACTATCATTTTGTAATTAATGATAACAGCGCCATTAATAATTATTTGAATGCCAATCTAAGTGTGGCAATTGAAAATCCAGACGCAAGTACTATTAACATTTCATTCACAGATAATACACCACTCAAAGCTCAGGACATCGTTAATAAAGTAGATACAGTTTACTTAATTGAAAAGGTATTAAAGAAGCAAGAACAAGCTGCTAGAACGCTTCAGTTTATTGATTCTGAATTAGATAAAAGCAAAGCTGGCTTAAATAAAGCTGAGGGAGATATTCAATCCTTTGCTGAACGCAATCAAGCTTTTGATGTAAAAGGTGAGCTAACTACTATTGCTTCTGCTATTGCTGATCAGGAAGTAGAACGCCAGAAGCTGCTAGAGAAGGTGAAGCTGCTTACAGAACTGCGTAGTACAGTAGATAATGACCAGATAATAGGTAGAGGAGACGTAGATGTAGCGCAGGCTATTCCAGCGTTGGGAGATCTAGGCGATTCACAACTGCCGCAGCTCCTGCAACAGTTCAACGACCAGCAACTAGAGCTACAGCAGGTGTTGAAATCGTATAAATCTACTACCACTGCTGTGCAGTTGCGACAGGAAGCTATGGCTTTCACCAAAAAAACGGTACAAGACTTACTATTGCAAAACCAAACAGTATTGCAAAAACAGTTGGCGTTAATGAACCAACAACGCCAGCAGATGGAAGCCCGTTTACAAGCCCTACCTCAAAAATTTACAGAGCAAGAGCGCCTACGCCGGCCATTCGAGCTATTGGAGCGAACAAACGGAATGCTGATGGACCGAAAAATGTCGTATGGCATTGCGATGGCCGGAACTACCCCCGACTTCCAAATTCTGTCCCCTGCTTCTGCTCCAAGTACCCCCATCTCACCCGTGCGTGCTATGGTGTACGCTATTGGTTTAGCAGGCGGTATTGTGTTGGGTATTGGGCTAATTGCGGTGCGCTACCTCATGCATAACACTGTAACCAATATTCGGGAGTTGGAGCGGAATAGTGCAGCTACTGTATTAGGCGTAATCCCTACCTACGACCGCGAGAAAATGGCCGTGTCGAAGTTAGTGGTGGACAGAAATCCGAAGTCGGCTATTTCGGAAGCTATTCGCTCTATCCGAACGAACTTAGAGTTCATGGCGTCTTCCAAGAAGAAGCGTCTAATTTCGGTGACGTCTACAGTCAGTGGTGAGGGCAAAACCTTCGTGACGGTGAACTTGGCGGCTATTATTGCTTCTTCTGAGCAACGGGTAGTAGTGCTGGATCTGGACATGCGCAAGCCCAAGGTGAACTTGGCGTTCGATGCCCCTAATGTGAAGGGTATCAGTACGATTCTGATCGAGCGTCATACTTGGGAAGAGTGCATTCAGCATACTTCTATTCCTACCCTCGACTTCATATCGGCTGGCCCTACGCCACCCAACCCATCGGAGTTGATTCTAAATCCGAAGTTTGATGAGCTGTTGGCTGAGTTATATCAGCACTACGATGTAGTGATGATTGACACGCCGCCGGTAGGGCTAGTAACGGATGGTATTCTGATTATGCGCAAAGCCGATGTACCGATTTACATCGTGCGGGCCAACTACTCGAAAAAAGCCTTCCTCAAAAACATCAACAAACTGATTCGTACCAATGGCTTTACCAAGCTAACTACCATCCTAAACGACGCCAAAGCGAACGGCATGTATGGGTACGGTTACGGTTATGGCTACGGCTATGGCTATGGGCAAGGATATTACGAGGAGCCAACTGCACCACAGGGACTGGTTGGACGTTTGCGGAAGCGTATGTCCTCCTAGCTTTTAACACGAAATGTCTTCTTTTCTGCAAAAAATATTTGGTAGCATGGCGCCGGCTACGGCTCCCGCGTCGTTGCAGGAACTGGTGGTAGACATGCATTCGCACTTGCTGCCAGGCATCGACGATGGGGCAGCCACGGTGGAGCATTCGGTAGAGCTGTTGCGGGAAATGCAGGAATTAGGCTACCGTAAGCTGATCATGACGCCCCATGTGATGGGGGATTTTTTTCGGAATACGCCTGCTACCATCAGGGCCGCGCTGACACAATTGCGAACAGCCGCTTCCGCAGCGGGTATTACGAATATAGAGTTGGAATGCGCCGCCGAATACTACCTAGATGAGTGGTTTGGGCGTAAGCTGGAAACGAACGAGGAACTGCTAACATTTGGTGGCGACCGGCACTATCTGCTTTTTGAAACATCTTATATCAACGAGCCTTTCAACTTAGCTGAAACCGTATTTAATCTGCGGGCAGCAGGTTACCAACCGGTGCTGGCGCATCCTGAGCGCTATACCTACCTCTATGGCCGGTTTGAGGAGTTGGAGCGTATTCGTGAGAGTGGCGTGCTATTGCAGGTTAATTTGAATTCGCTGGCGGGTTACTACTCATCAGGAGCACAGCGCGTAGCTGAAAAGCTCATTGATGCGGGTTTGGTAGATATGCTGGGAACAGATACCCACAATGTGAAGCACACAGCTACCCTACGCAATAAGGTGCTCACCACCAATTACCTGCGCAAAGCATTGGAATTGCCTCTGCTGAATAATACCCTGTAAGCGGCTGCGGACCCGCAATTTTTCCTACATTCGATTACGAACGGTCCGCCTTCTTTACGCTTACTTCTTTCCTATGATTTTCGTCACCGGTGGTAGCGGCCTGCTGGGCAGTTTCCTGATTGATGCGCTGGTGACGCGTGGGTACGCGGTGCGGGCTCTGTATAGGCAAGCTCCGCCAACTGGCTCAATTGCACAACAGGTGGAGTGGGTAGAGGGCGATATCCGGGACACGGATTTGCTGCAAGACTCTTTGGCCGACGTTACGCATGTGTTTCACTGCGCGGGGCTGGTTTCCTACGCTCCTCAAGACGAAACGGCTCTACTACAAGTGAATGTAGAAGGAACAGCGGCTGTAGTAGATGCGTGTCTGCAACAATCTGGCGTACGGCTGTGCCACGTGTCGTCGGTGGCGGCGCTGGGTGGAGCGGCTGCCACACCGGAGGCGCCCGCTGGCCCTCAAGCGCTGGACGAAACTGCGAAGTGGGACCTGGGCGCCGAGCACCCGGCCTACGCTACGTCGAAGTACTTGGCGGAGCTGGAGGTATGGCGCGGTGTGGCCGAGGGGTTGAATGCCGTGATGGTAAACCCCTCCGTAATATTAGGACCAGCCGATTGGGACCGGAGCAGCACCCGCCTATTTCGGTACGCCTACCAGCAGCACGCTTTTTACACGGCCGGCAGCATCAATTTTGTAGATGTGCGCGATGTAGTGGCCATGATGCTGCATCTCGCCTTCGAGACCAGCCTGACGGACCAGCGCTACGTGCTGAACGCGGGTGCCATGCCCCTGCGCGAATTTCTGGCGGAAGCAGCGCAGTGTTTTCAGAAGAAGCCGCCTACCCTGCAAGTGCCAGAGTGGGCCGCCGAGGCAATTTGGCGACTGGAACACGTGCGCTCCGTGGTGACCGGGGCGCGGCCGCTCATCACCAAAGACACTGCCCGCGCTGGCCGCCGCGCCACTACTTATCAAGCCAAAAAAGTGCAGCAGGCCACGGGTATAGCCTTTCGACCGCTGGCCGAAACCATTGCTTGGTGCTGCGCGGGCCTACGACAGAACTTGCCGGCATCCGGTGCGGTTGTTGTAACTTAGAAACAGTAGCGCCACGCTGGTGGCCTACCCTCCCTTAGCCGGCAGAGTCTGCCTTTTTGACGGTCCTTTGCTTTTTGCAGTATGAGAATGAACGAGAATTTTGAGGAACGGGACGAAGTGCAGGCCACCGTACGCCGTTTTGAACAGATGGTGGCCAGCAATGAGTCCGTCTTTTTTGATCTGGCCGAGTTCGAAAGCATCATCGACCACTATACCAGTAACACCGAATACGCCAAGGCCTTGCAGGCCTGCGAAGCCGCTATTGCGCAATATCCATTTAGCACAGAACTGTTGATTGACCGCGCGCAGGTGCTGGCCATGAAAGGCGAGTATGCCGAAGCTGCTACCCAAATTGAGGCCGTAGCCCTACTCGACCCCGATAACCCCGACGTGGCCGTGACGCGTGGCATTATCGCTACCCAGCGCGGCGACTTCTCGACAGCTGTAGAATTTTTTCTAGGCGCCGTAGAGCGCGCGCCCGACCGCGACGACATCTTTTTCAACTTGGGGCTGGCGTACCAGAGCTGGCAGAAATACAAGAGTGCCGCCAAGTACTACAAGCAGAGCCTGCGCCTGAACTCCGACAACGACGTGGCGGTGCAGGAGTTGCTGTACTGCCTGGAGGTGAGCGAACGGCTGGAAGCCAACCTGGAATTTTTTCGCCGCTTCACCGACGAAGACCCTTACTCCGCTATTGCCTGGTACAACCTGGGGCAGGCCTACTACCGCGTAGCCGACTACGAGAAAGCCGTTAGCGCGTTCGAATACGCCATTCTCATCGACAATAAATTCTACGATGCCCACGGCTACCTGGCCAGCACCTATGTGAGCCAGGAGAAGTACCAGGCGGCTATCGAGGAGTTTACGTTGAGCTACGAGAAAGACCAGCCCACGGCCGAGGCACTGTGCAACATTGGAGAGTGCTACGAGAAGCTGGAAAACTGGGCAGAAGCTCGCCGCAACTACCAGCATTCCATCGACATCAACCCGGAGATGGATGAGGCATGGTTTGGTATTGGTATCATTTTGAACGCGCAGGAGCGGTGGATGGAAGCCATTCACTTCTTCCGCAAAGCCACGGCTTTGTACGATGAAAGCGTGGAGTATTGGTTGGCGCTGGCTGCGGCCGAATACCAGTTAGGCAACGTAGTATCGTCGGTGGAGGCGTATGACCGTGCTACCCAAGTAGCACCCGATAACAAAGAGGGCTGGCTGAATTGGAGCATCATCCTTTATGAACAGGGCAACTTTGATGGGGCCATCGACTTGATGCGCAATGCCGTGGAAGTGCAGCCCGCCGAAGCAGAACTGTACTACCGCCTGTGTGCCTATCTGCTGGCTGCCGGCCGCTACCGCGAGGCGTATGAAGTGCTGGAAAACGCCCTTACCCTGGATTTCAGCAAGCACCGGCTGCTGTTCGACTACTTCCCGGAGCTAGAGTCGCAGCGTGCCCTGGCCCGCCTGATTGACCAGTATCGAAAATAGGTAGGAGATTTTAGAGGGCTGGGTTGACGTTTAGCAATTGTTCTTTTGAACGTCAACCCAGTCCTTCAGTCCCTACCTGCTCGGGTGCTCACTCTACTTATAAAATTCGGGCGTACTTTTACGCCCGTTCTTTTTTTCGGGGCTACCCTTGTTATACCAGCCAAGCCCCCAATACCCAAGACCCTCATATGAATTACCACCTCGATCAACTTCCCGAACGCACTGAGAAACCCCGCGAGCAAGGCTATACCATGGTTATGGACAAAGGCTTGAGCGTACGCGAAACGGAAGACTTTCTGGAAGTAGGCGCGCCGTACGCTGACATTGTGAAACTGGGCTGGGCCACATCCTTCGTGACGCCCAACCTGAAGCGCAAGCTGGCCGTGTACAAAGAAGCGGGCATTCCGGTGTATTTTGGTGGTACGTTGTTCGAGGCGTTCATCATTCGCAATCAGTTTGACGATTACCGTCGCCTGTTGGCAGAGTTCGATATGGAGTACGCCGAGGTATCGGATGGCTCGCTGGACATGCCCCACGACAAGAAGTGTGAGTACATCCGCACGCTGTCGAAGGAGGTGAAGGTGCTGTCGGAGGTAGGCTCCAAGGACGCGGAAAAGATTATTCCGCCCTACAAGTGGATTTCTCAGATGCAGACGGAGCTGGAAGCTGGTTCCATTAAAGTAATTGGCGAAGCTCGCGAGGCTGGCAACGTAGGCTTGTTCCGGAGCACCGGCGAGGTGCGCTCGGGTCTGGTAGAGGAAATCCTAACCAAAGTGCCAGTGGAGAAAATCCTGTGGGAAGCCCCGCAGAAGGCACAGCAGGTGTGGTTTATCAAGCTGCTGGGTGCCAACGTAAACCTGGGCAACATCGCTCCTAACGAAATCGTGAGCCTGGAAACCATCCGTCTGGGACTGCGCGGCGACACGTTCACGCACTTCCTCGACATGGACAACGTGGATGAGATGTTCAAGCCAGCCAAGCCTACCGGCCGCCCTGGCACTTCCATGCCACGCGGGTAGTTCCTATCTAGCGACTCGCCTATTTAATAAAACGTCATTTCGCGTTGGTCGAGAAATCTCGCGTGCTGATGGTGGATAGTATCTTCCGTCAGCACGCGAGATTTCTCGACCAACGCGAAATGACGTTCTGTTTTCCTGCTTTACTATTCCTACCCTCCAAGGGTAAGAACATTGCATGTAGCTGATGCGTAAGGGAGTATCCATTGTGTACTACCCATCATGAAGTGTCAACATTTTTCTATATTCCTGACTTCCTTGCTGTTAGCAAGTGCGTGCAGCGGCCCTTCGAAAGAGGATAAACAGGAAGCGCAAGCTACTACCCCTACCGATACGGTAGCCACTGCCGTGCAGCCTCTGAAACTGCCAGCACCTTATAAAACGGAGTCGGTGACGCACCGCGTGAAGGTGATTGGCTGGCCAGCCGGCAAAACGCCGGTGGTACCTGCGGGCTTCACCATCAGCGAGTACGCGGGCAATTTCGATAGCCCGCGCTGGGCCTATGTACTGCCCAACGGCGACGTGCTGGTAGCCGAGGCCAATACGGTGCCCAACAAAACCATCAAGAAGAAGGTAGCGGCCGCCCTAGACCTGGACCCCTCTAAATCGTTGCAGGCTACTAGCGCCAACCGCATCACGCTGCTGCGCGACACCAATAAAGACGGTAAGCCCGACGTGCGCGAGACCTTCCTGAGCGACTTGAATCAGCCATTTGGAATGCTGGTGCTGGGCAATAATTTCTACGTAGCCAACACCGATGGCGTGTTGCGCTATGCTTATAAGCCAGGCCAGACCAAAATTACCGGGCAGGGTCAAAAAATCATGAGCCTACCCAAAGGCGGCTATAACAACCACTGGACGCGTAACCTGTTGGCCTCGCCCGATGGCTCCAAAATTTACGTGACGGTGGGTTCTGGTTCCAACGTGATGGAGCACGGTCCCGAAAACGAGGAGCGCCGCGCCAACATCCTGCAAATCAACCCCGACGGCACGGGTGAAAAAATCTATGCCAGCGGCTTGCGCAACCCTGTGGGAATGGATTGGCAGCCTACCTCCGGCAAGCTCTGGACGGCCGTGAACGAGCGCGACGAACTGGGCGATGAACTGGTACCCGACTACCTGACCAGCGTGCAGGAAGGCGGCTTCTATGGCTGGCCCTACTCGTATTACGGCCAGAACGTGGACCCGCGCCGCAAGGACGAGCGACCCGATCTGGTGAAAAAGGCCATTATGCCTGAAGTGCCGCTCGGCCCGCATACGGCTTCGTTGGGGCTGGCTTTTTACGATCAGCAGGCTTTCCCCTCGCGCTACCAGAATGGTGCGTTTATTGGGCAGCACGGTTCCTGGAACCGCTCTACTTTCTCGGGGTATAAGGTGGTGTTTGTGCCATTTGAGGGCGGTCAGCCCACGGGCAAATTCGAGGATTTTGTGACGGGTTTCCTGGTAGGCAACGGTGACGAGGCATACGGCCGCCCGGTGGGTGTAACGGTGATGCCCGATGGCTCGATGCTGGTAACTGACGATGCCGGCAACAAAGTATGGCGCGTGGCCGCTGCCTCGGCTGAGGCGCGGGGAGTAGCCCAATTATAGAATTGACAGTCAGCGAAGCCGAAAATCTGATAGCGAAAAGCCATCGGATTTTCGGCTTCGTTCGGAATGACGGCTGCACGTGCTTTCTTTGTAGTCTAAACCCCGCTTCATGGAAATTCTACACCAAGCGCTGGACTTCGTTCTGCACCTCGACAAGCACCTCACCGCCATCATTGCTGACTACGGCACGTGGACCTACGCCATCCTATTCCTGATTATTTTCGTGGAGACGGGCGTAGTAGTGCTACCCTTTCTACCCGGCGACTCTCTGTTGTTCGCAGCCGGCTCGCTGGCCGCGCTGGATGGTAGCCCGCTGAACGTGGCTGTATTGATGGTGTTGCTAATTGCCGCAGCCGTATTGGGCGACACACTCAACTACCACATTGGCGACTACCTGGGGCCGCGGGTGTTTACGGACAAATCCCGCTTTTTGAAACGGGAACACCTGCTGAAAACGCAGGACTTCTACGTGAAGCACGGCGCTAAGACTCTGATCCTGGCCCGCTTCATTCCTATCATTCGCACGTTTGCGCCTTTCGTGGCGGGCATGGGCACCATGAGCTACGCTCGGTTTTTGGCATACAATGTCATTGGTGGTATCCTGTGGGTGATTTTGCTGGTAGGTACCGGCTATCTGTTTGGGCAAGTGCCTATTGTGCAGAAAAACTTCTCGCTGGTAGTGGTAGCCATCATCGTGCTGTCCATCCTGCCGGCAGTATTCGAGTTCTTCCGGTCACGCGGCCAGAAATCAGCCGTATAGCTTAAGGGGCTGGTTGCAAATAAGAAAATACGGCTGTCCTCCTGCGCGTGCGAAGGACCTTCTGCCGGTTGAACGAGTCGTTGTTACGATGGTCGTTCTACC
>NZ_JAHWGL010000091.1 GCF_019334315.1 Hymenobacter profundi | reverse complement strand
CGTTCACGCGTGAGAAGGTCCTTCGCTCCGCTCAGGATGACAGATGAGAAAGAGGATGCCAGACAATTCCCTAAAACCGCCGCTTAAAGATCTTCCGGGTTTTCATGGTGTAAAACTCAGCAATACCCTGGCGGGTAAACTGCACTTTCCACGTACCCATTGCTTCGCCTACCCGGTAGCCCAGCGGCACCTGCGGGTAGCGTTGCCGAATCAGGGTCAGATCGGCCGGCGCTATGTCGGTTTCGGTGCCGTGGCAGCGCAGGCAGGCCGCATCGGTGACCAGCAGCGGCCGTTCGTAGGTAAACACTTCATTTGAAGGCCGTTTCACTACCCGACTGGTATCGTTGAGGCCGCTCCCAGGAGCGCGGCGCACGTGCGTGAGCGTAGCTTGCAGCACCTGCGCCAACGAATCAGTAACCGCAAAGGCAGCAGTATGGCCAGCGGGTAGGGCATCGGCCACGCTGCCGGCTTGTAGTTGCGTGGCTACTTGTTGGCGCAGGGCGCGGTCGGCGGTGCGGGTGAGAGAGTCGCCGGCCCAGCGGGTGGCACGCAGCAAATCGGCGGGCAAGATGCGCTTCACCTGCCGGTTTTCGGCCTCCACGGCCAGCTCTTTCGTGTTTGAGAGGTGCTCTACCTGATCGGGGCGGCAGGCCGACAAGAGCAGCAGCCCTACCCCGCCCCACATTCGCAAACGCATACGCAACGGGTTAAAGAATCTACTGCAAGGTACGAAGCCGCCGCGGCTCCCCTACCCTATCGGCTCAGCAAAAAATCCCGAAGCGCCGCGTACTCGGCCGGCAGCGGCACCCGCTCGATGGAGCGCTGCATAAGCGGCTCCAAGGCGGTAGGCAACGGCACGGCTTCGCCCAACAATGGCTCCACTACTTCCCGAAACTTCACCGGATGTGCCGTTTCAAGCAGAAATCCGCCCTGGGGCGTGGGGTTTTCACTGAGATACTGCTGCATAGCTCGGTAGGCCACGGCACCGTGCGGGTCCAGCAAATAGCCGGTTTCTGTATGCACGGCGCGGATGGTTTCCTCCGTTTGGGCGTCCGTCACGGAGTAGCCGGTCATTAAGCCGGTGATGCGGGTGTGCTCGGCTTCAAACAAGGCCAGAATGCGGCCGAAGTTGCTGGGGTTGCCTACATCCATGGCGTTGGAGATGGTAGCCACAGCTGGCTTGGCCGCGTACTCGCCGCTGAGCAGGTAGGCGGGCACGGCGTCGTTGGCGTTGCAGGCGGCCACAAAATGCGCCACCGGCAGCCCCGACACGTGGGCCAGCAACCCCGCGCACAGGTTGCCGAAGTTGCCGCTGGGCACCGTCACTACCGGCGGCAATTGGGGCTGCCATTGCTGCCAGGCCAGGCAGTAATAAATCTGCTGGGGCAGCCAGCGCGCCACGTTGATGGAGTTGGCTGAGGTGAGGCGCTGCTGCTGCATCAGGTCCACATCGGCAAAGGCCTGCTTTACGAGGCGCTGGCAGTCGTCGAAGTTGCCCTGAATTTCAAGGGCCGTGATGTTCTGCCCCAGCGTAGTCAGCTGGCGCTCCTGCAAGGGGCTCACTTTGCCGGCGGGGTAGAGAATGACCACTTGCACGCCCTCCACGCCCAAAAAGCCATCGGCCACGGCCCCGCCGGTGTCGCCGGAAGTAGCCACCAGCACCGTCACGGGCTCGGCTTCCTGCCGCGAGAAGTATCCCAGGCACCGACTCATAAACCGCGCCCCCACGTCCTTAAATGCTAGGGTAGGTCCATGAAACAGCTCCAGGGACGCAACAGTCTCTGTGATGGGTACTAGCGGAAACGGGAAATTGACCGTCTCGGCGCAGATACGGCGCAGCTCGTCTTCCGGAATAGTGTCGCCCACGTAGGGCGCCATCACCTGGTAGGCCACCTCGGCAGCGGGTAGGGTTTTCAAATCCAGCAGGAAATCGGCCGAAAAGCGCGGAATGTTTTCTGGGAAGTATAAGCCGCCATCGGGCGCCTGCCCCTGGATGGTTGCCGTGCGGAAATCAACGGCCGGCGACTGGTGGTTGAGACTATGATATTGCATTGCAGTGAGAATAACGATTGTAAGAAGTAGTGCGCAACGCTGCGTGCGCTAAGGCTGCGCCACTACCCGCACGCCCTCCGTGTTCATGCGCGTCACGTAGGTGAACTGTTCGATGCCCAGCCGGTCATACACGCTTTGCATGGCAGCGGCCACGGCGCGGGCGGTGGCTTCTTCCCGGCTCAACATGAAGATCGAGGGCCCCGAGCCCGAGATGCCGCCGCCTAGTGCCCCGGCTTCGCGGCTAGCGGCTTTCACCTCGGCAAAGCCCGGAATCAGGATGCTGCGCACGGGCTCCACGATGTAGTCTTCTAGGGAGCGGCCGATGAGGTCGTAGTCTTGCAGGCAGAGGCCAGCTACTAGCCCGCCCACGTTGCCCCACTGCCGGATGGCGGCGGGTAGGGCCACTTGGCGCTTCAGAATGGCGCGGGCATCGGCAGTTTTCACCTCAATCTGCGGATGCACCACCGTTACCCACAGCGGCGGGGTAGGCAGCGGCACAATGTCGAGCGGGGTAGTGCTGCGGATGAGCGTGACGCCCCCGTACAGGCACGGCGCAATGTTGTCGGCGTGCTGCACGCCCGAGGCCACTTCCTCCCCAAACATGGCAAAGCGCACCAAATCCTCTTTGCTGAACCGATTGCCCAGCAACGCATTAGCCCCTACCACCGCGCCCGCCGCACTGGCTGCACTGGACCCAATGCCGCTACCCGGCCGAATGGCCTTATTGATGCGAACCTCAATGCCTACCCCCGGCGCCTCGCGCAACAAGGCTAGCAGCGCCCCGCCTGCCACGTTGCGCGTGGGCTCAGTAGGTAGGTCGAACTCGTCTTCGTTGAGGATGGTAACGCCGGGCGTGTCGGTCAGACGCAGGTGCATGGTGTCGGCGGGCTCGGCCAGGGCAAAGCCCAGCACATCAAACCCGCAGACCATATTGGCCACGGTGGCCGGAGCCAAAACGGTAACAGACATCTTATTGAAGTATTAAGTGTTGAGGGTTGAATTATGCAGAACGTCATGCTGAGCTTGCCGAAGTATCTCTACCGTATGTAATTTTCTGTTGATTGCAACGAAGCAGTAGAGATGCTTCGGCAAGCTCAGCATGACGTTCTCACTCAATAATTCTATTGCCGGGTGGCGCGCATGATGTCGGCGAAGACCCCGGAGGCGGTTACGTCGGCGCCGGCGCCTGCTCCCTTCACCACCAGCGGCTGCTCGGGGTAGCGGGCGGTGTAGAACAGCACGGCGTTGTCTTTGCCTTGCAGGGAGTAGAAATCGTGGTCGGGGCCGACGGCTTGCAGGCCCACAGCGGCGGCACCGTCGGCGTAGCGGGCCACGAAGCGGAGTTGCTTGCCGGCATCGGCGGCCTCGCGGTAGAGCTGCTGGAAGTGCGGTTCCTGGCGGGCCATTTCCTGGTAGAAATCTTCTACGCTACCCTCCATGCACGAGGCGGGCAGGAAGGCCTCGTTTTCTATGTCGCTCATTTCCAGCTCCTGCCCGGCTTCGCGAGCTAGAATCAGGATTTTGCGGGCCACGTCTACCCCGCTCAGGTCGAGGCGCGGGTCGGGCTCGGTGTAGCCCTCGGCCTGGGCCTGGCGCACCACCTCGGCAAAGGGCACGGTGGCGTCGTAGTGGTTGAACACGAAGTTGAGCGTACCCGACAGCACAGCTTCGATGCGGTGCACCTCGTCGCCGCTGCGGGTGAGGTCGTTGAGCGTGCCGATGATGGGTAGGCCCGCGCCCACGTTGGTTTCAAACAGAAACGCCGCCCCAAACTCCCGCGACAACCGCTTGAGCTGTTGGTAGTAGCTCAGCTCGGCCGAGCCGGCAATTTTGTTGCACGCCACCACGGCCGCGCCCCGGCTCAGCAGCTCGGGGTAGCAGCGGGCTACCTCGCCGCTGGCCGTCACGTCCACAAAAATGGTGTTGCGCAGGTTGCGACTCTTGATGACTTGCAGGAAGTCGGCCAGCTTGCCTTCCTCGCCCTGGGCCAGGGTGTCGCGCCAGTTGCCCAGGTCTAGGCCCTGCTCAGCAAAGGCAAACCGGCGGCTATTGGCCACCCCTACCACCCGCACTTGCAGACGCAGGTGACGTAACAAGTAGGCCCGCTGCCGCGAGAGTTGCTCCAGTAGCTTGCCGCCCACGTTGCCGGCGCCTACCACAAACAGGTTCACTTGCTTGGTCTGCACCTCAAAAAACGACTCGTGCAGCACGTTGATGGCCTTGCGCACGTCCTGCGCCCGCACCACCACCGAAATGTTCTTCTCCGACGAGCCCTGCGCAATGGCCCGAATATTTACCCCATTGTTACCCAGCGCGTTAAACAAACGTCCGCTCACGTTGGGGTGGTCTTTCATCTTCTCGCCCACCAGGGCCACAATGGCCAGATCGGCCTCCACCACCAGCGGATCTACCTTGCCGGTGCCGATTTCGAAGGCAAACTCGTCGTCGGTGGCGGTTTTGGCGCGCACGGCGTCGGCGGTGCGCACGGCCACGCAAATGCTGTACTCCGAGGAGCTTTGGGTGATGAGAATGACGTTGACTTTCTCCCGCGCCAGGGCCGCAAACAGCCGCATCGAAAAGCCTGGAATGCCGACCATACCGCCGCCTTCCAGCCGCAGCAGCGTGACCTGCCCAATGCTGGACAGGCCGCGCACTACCTCGCCGGTAGCCGGCGGGGCCACTTCCACGCGGGTGCCTTCATCGGCGGGGGCAAAGGTGTTCTTGATGAGCAGCGGAATGCCGCGCTGCCGCACCGGCTGGATGGTAGGCGGATACAACACCTTTGCCCCGAAGTGCGACAACTCCATGGCTTCTTGGTAGCTGATGCGCGGAATGGGCCGGGCCTGGCGCACCAAGCGCGGGTCGGCCGTCATCATGCCGCTCACGTCGGTCCAAATTTCCAGCACTTCGGCGTCCAGTGCGCCCGCGAAGATGGCGGCGGTGTAGTCGGAGCCGCCGCGGCCGAGGGTAGTGGTAGACCCCTGGGCATCCGAAGCAATGAAGCCCGGCACCACATACACGGAGTGCGGGTGGTTGCGCACGTAGGTTTGAATTTGCCGGTTGGTGGTCTGAAAATCCACCAACGCGTTGCCGAAGCTGCTATTGGTGCGGATCAGCTCGCGGCTGTCGTGGCAAACGTGGTCGATACCGCGCACCAGCAGGTTGGCCGCCACTAGCCGTGCCGACAGCAGTTCCCCGAAGCTCATGAGGCGGTCCAACGTCCGCACCGACAGCTCACCCAACGCAAACACGCTGTCACAGAGCGTTTCCAGATCGTTGCATTCCTGCTTCACCCGACTCAGCAAGCTGCTCTGGCTGGTGACGGGCGCTAGTTCCTTGGCCGCATCCAGGTGGCGCTGCTCAATGGTTTGCAGCAGTTGCCGGTAGCTTTCTTGCCCCGCCGCAGCTTGCTGACCGGCGGTAATCAGTGCATCCGTCGTGCCACCCAACGCCGACACGACCACGACGGTAGGGCCGCGTTGCGCAGCCTGCGCTACCAGTTCGCCTACTTGTTGGATAGCTGCTGCCGTGGCCACCGAAGAACCACCAAATTTCAGAATCTGCATAAAGAGTAAGGAAGAATAAACGCGAAAAAGCAGCGCTTCGGGTCGGTGGCCACCTCTTGTCAGGAGGGCGGTACCGGCGAAGGGCTGCTCGGAAGATGTGAAAGTGAGAGGTAGAGCAGCCCCGCTAACCGGTAATAATACCGGTAGTGGCTGTCGGTGTCATGGTAATGACCGTCAGGGTAGGGAAAAGCGGACCGATAGCGGCGAAGGGGCGCATACGTGCTCTAAGGTTCGGACCAAAGCTAGAAAAGATTTGTTACCAACCAAATTCATGATTCGGCCCGCCTACGTTTTCCAACAAACCACGAAGGGAACAAGCCCGCTGGTTCCGCGTGTTAGTTTATGTACCTTTGTGCATATAAATATAATTCTCTGACAGGCAGATGCTAGATAAACTGGAGGCCATTCAACAGCGCTTCAACGACGTGAGCGAGCAACTCACGCAACCTGAAGCCATGAGCGACATGAAACGCTTCAAGGCCCTCAATAAAGAATACAAGGACCTGGGCAAAATCGTGACGGAGTACAAAGCCTACCAGCAGGTACTCAGCAACATCGACAATGCCAAGGAGGTGATTTCCACCGAAAAGGACCAGGACTTCCGCGAAATGGCGAAGGCTGAGCTGGACGAGCTGCTGCCCGAGCAGGAGCGCCTGGAGGCCGTTATCAAGGAACTCCTGATTCCGAAGGACCCCAACGACTCCAAGGACGTGATTATGGAAATCAGGGCCGGAGCCGGGGGCGACGAGGCCGCCATATTTGCCGGCGACTTGCAGCGCATGTACATGCGCTTCGCCGAAAAGCAGGGCCTACGCATGGACCTCATCGACGCCACCGAGGGCACCTCGGGCGGCTACAAGGAAATTGTGCTCTCGCTGAAAGGCGAGGACGTGTACGGCAAGCTGAAGTTTGAATCGGGTGTGCACCGTGTACAGCGCGTGCCGGCCACCGAAACTCAGGGCCGTATTCACACTTCGGTAGCCTCCATTGTGGTGATGCCAGAAGCTGAAGAATTGGATATTGAACTGGATATGAACGACATCCGCAAGGACTTGTTTATGTCGAGTGGCCCCGGTGGGCAGTCGGTAAACACCACCTACTCGGCCGTGCGCCTTACGCACTTGCCTACCGGCCTGGTGGCCCAGTGCCAGGACCAAAAGTCGCAGCTCAAGAACTTCGATAAGGCGTTGCAGGTACTCCGCTCACGCATCTACGAGATTGAGCTGGCCAAGAAAAACGAAGCCGAAGGTGCCGCCCGCAAGAGCATGATTGGCGGCGGCGACCGGTCGGACAAAATCCGCACCTACAACTACCCCCAGGGCCGCGTAACCGACCACCGCATTGGGTTCACGGTGTACAACCTGCCCAGCGTAATGGACGGCAACATCGATGATTTCGTGGAGCAGTTGCGCATAGCCGAAAGCGCCGAACGCCTGAAAGAAGGGGTAGGGTAGTATAGTGTTAGCTGTTGGCTACTAGCTGTTAGCTGATAGCTTGTTTTTCGGTTATTAACTGAACTAGAAACAAGCTATCAGCTAACAGCTAGTAGCCAACAGCTATTTTATGCCAACCTTACGGCGCCTTTTGGAGTTTGCCGGGGTATGGCTACTTCCTCTGCATCTCTACCTATTATTATCATCGGCGCTGGTATGGCTGGCCTCACTTGCGCCAACTACCTGCACCGGGCCGGCAAATCTGTATTGGTGCTGGATGCTGCCGACGCCGTGGGTGGCCGCGTACGCACTGATATTACACCCGAAGGCTTCCGCTTAGACCGTGGTTTTCAGATCCTGCTCACGCGCTACCCCGAGGTGCAGCGCCTCATGGACTACGGTGCCTTGGACCTGCGGGCTTTCGAGTCGGGTGCCGTTATTCAATTGCCTACTGGCCGAGAAACGACGCTAATTAACCCGTTGCGGCAACCGTTGGCGGCGTTCGAAGCCCTCACTTCGCCCATTGGCTCCCTACCTGATAAGCTCCGCATTGCAAACCTGGTGCGACATGTGAGCAAGTATACCGCCGGCCAACTCATCAGCCGCAACTCCTCCAACCAAGAAGACACTCTGACCTACTTACGCCGCAAAGGCTTCAGCGAGCGGATCATTGATACCTTCTTCCGTCCGTTTTTCGGCGGGGTGTATCTGGACCGGCAGCTGCGTACGGCGGCCAATTTCTTCGAGTTTGTATTTCAACAGTTTGTGGTGGGCGATGCCGCTGTGCCCAATCTTGGCATACAGGCCATTCCGGAGCAATTGGCGGCCCGTCTACCCACCGGCAGCGTGCGCCTCAACTCACCCGTATCGGCCATCGACGGTACCCGCGTGCGCCTCTGGACAGATGAGGTACTGGAAGCCGCTGCCGTGGTCATAGCCACCGATGGCACGGCAGCGCAGCAACTCCTACCCACCCAGACGCTCAGCGCGCCTACCCCTACCTCCGAGTGGCGCAAGACTACCTGTACCTACTTTGCGGCGCCCCACTCTCCCGGCCATGGCGATAAGCTCTTGCGTCTCAATGCAATGCCGGGCGCCCTGGCACACAACGTCGTATTCCCCAGCGATGCGGCCCCCGGCTACGCCCCCGCTGGTCAAACACTGGTTTCGGTGAACACCCACGGCGCGCACGGTCTTACGGAGGAGGACTTACTAAACCGGCTGCGAGCCGAACTGGCTGCCTGGTTTGGGCCGGCCACGGCCCAGTGGCAGCACCTGCGCACCTACGAAATTACGCACGCCCTCCCGGCCTACCCCGCAGGGCAACCCTACCGCCAGAGCCTCCGTCTAGCTGATACCCTCTACCAGTGCGGCGACTACACCGCATATCCGTCGCTGAACGCCGCCATGGCGACCGGCCGTGAGGTAGCGGAGATGTTGCTGGTGTAAAAGCTACTCCTGCTCACAAACTACCCGTACGGCCGCCATCTACAGCCAGATTGGTGCCTGTGACGTAGCCCGCCGCCGGTGAAGCGAAGAATACAGCCGCGGCAGCTATTTCGTCTGCTTCGCCAAAACGGCGGGCAGGAATTTGCTGCTTGGCGGCGGTTTCTACCTCAGCTACTTGCTTGCCGACTGATGCAGCCTGCTTTTCCAGCAGACTTTCCAAGCGCTGGGTTTGCGTCATGCCGGGTAGCACGTTGTTGACGGTGATGCCATCGGCCGCCAGTTCGTTGGCCAGCGTTTTGGCCCAGTTGGCCACCGCCGCCCGGATGGTATTGGACACGCCCAGCCCCGGCAGCGGCACCTTCACAGAAGTACTTATGATGTTGATGATGCGCCCATACTGCCGCGCCCGCATAGCCGGCACCACGGCTTGCACCAGCAAATGGTTGCACACCACATGCTGCTCAAAAGCCGCCCGAAAGGCATCGACAGACGCCTCGATAATAGGCCCACCGGGCGGGCCGCCCGTGTTATTGACGAGCACGTGAAAGCCTATTGGGTGCGCCTTGAGGTAGTCGACCACGCGTGTGGCTACTTGGTCGGGCTGGGTGAAATCGGCCACGATGTAGTCGTGCGGCTGGTTGGTGGGCGTGGGTAGGGCGGCAGCGGTTTCGCGCAGCGTAGTTTCGTTACGGGCCAGCAGCGTAACGGTAGCGCCTTGCCGGGCTAATTCTTCGGCAATGGCTCGCCCAATTCCCTGCGTGCTGCCGCTCACCAGAGCTTTTTGATCGGAGAAAGGAGTAGTGGAACTCATACTATTAGAAACCGAGATGGAAGCCGATGTTTTGAGATATTTGTTGAAATCATGAGCAAATAGCCTATAGGTCGTCATGTTGAGCGGAGTCGAAGCATCTCGCTTGCGTCGTCGAGTTAGTCACGTAACATCAGCATGCGAGATGCTTCGACTCCGCTCAGCATGACGAGCGAATAACCTACTTCTCTCTTCAAAACCAAACCACATGAATCGACCGATCAATTTACAAAAGTGGGTGGATGAGCACCGCCATCTGCTGAAGCCGCCCGTGGGCAACCAGCAGGTATTCAAAGACAATAAAGATTTTATTGTGATGGTGGTGGGCGGCCCCAACTCCCGCAAAGACTACCACGTGGACGAAGGCGAGGAGCTATTCTGGCAGCTGGAAGGCGACATCGTGGTGAAAATCATCGAGGATGGGCAGCCGGTAGATATTGAGATTAAGGCCGGCGAGATGTACCTGCTACCTCCTGGTGTGCCCCATTCGCCGCGGCGGCCAGCCAACACCATTGGGCTGGTGGTGGAACGCTACCGCACGACCGGCGAGCTGGATGGCTTTCAGTGGTACTGCGAAAACTGCGGCAACAAGCTCTACGAGGAATTTGCCGAGATTACCGATATCGTGGCGCAGCTGCCGCCCATCATGAACCGCTTCTGGCAAGACGAGCACAAGCGCACGTGCACCGTGTGCGGCACCGTGATGGCGCCACCCACGCCTGCCCCTGCTCCGTAAGTACTTCCTGGCGGCCCTCGCCTTTGCCCCCTACCTTTGTCCGCATGACCTTCGAACCCACCCCCGCCTTTGCCGCCCAACTCGATGCCCAGGACCCACTGCGTGAGTTCCGCAGTCGCTTCCTGATTCCGCCCGCGCCGGGTGGTGGCAAGAGCCTCTATCTGTGCGGCAACTCGCTGGGTCTGCAACCCCGTGCCGTACGCGAAGCGCTGGATCAGGAGCTGGATACCTGGGCCACGCTGGCAGTAGATGGGCACTTCGATGGTCCTTCGCCCTGGATGCACTACCACGAAACCCTAGCCGAAACCGAAGCGCTGGTGGTAGGAGCCAAGCCCATAGAAGTGGTGGTGATGAACAACCTGACCACCAACCTGCACTTGCTGCTCACGTCGTTCTACCGCCCTACCCCTACCCGCTACAAGGTGCTAATGGAAGGCGGCGCGTTTCCTTCGGACCAGTACGCCTTGGAAACCCAAACCAAGCTGCACGGCTTCGACCCCGACGACGCCATTGTGGAGCTGGTACCCCGTTCCGGTGAGCACACGTTGCGCACGGAGGATATAGAGGCCAAAATTGCTGAGCTGGGCGATTCGCTGGCGACCATTATCATGGGGGGCATCAACTACTACACTGGGCAGGTATTTGATATGCAAGCCATTACACGGGCTGGGCACGCGGTGGGCGCTATGGTAGGCTTCGACCTGGCACACGCGGCCGGCAACGTGGAGCTGCACCTGCACGACTGGGACGTGGATTTTGCCTGCTGGTGCACCTATAAGTACATGAACTCGGGGCCGGGTAGCGTGGGCGGCGCGTTTGTGCACGAGCGATTTGCTGACCGTCCTGACCTGCTGCGCCTGGCCGGCTGGTGGGGCCACGACGCCGATGAGCGCTTCAAAATGCAAAAAGGTTTTAAGCCGATGGCCGGCGCTGCGGGTTGGCAGCTGGCCAACGGCAACGTGCTGACGCTGGCAGCCCACCGAGCGGCGCTGGCGCTGTTTGCGGAGGTAGGCGGCATGGGTCCGTTGCGCCGCAAAAGCGAGCAGCTGACGGCTTACCTAGAGTTCCTCATCAATCGGCTGGAGCTGCCCGCTTCGCGCCTCGAAATCATTACGCCCGCCGATCCGGCGGCCCGTGGCTGCCAGCTTTCCTTGTTGGTGCACCAGGGCGGGCGCGAGCTGTTCGACCACCTTACGCAAGCCGGCGTGGTAGGCGACTGGCGCGAGCCCAACGTGATTCGGCTAGCGCCGGTGCCCTTCTACAACTCGTTTGCCGATGTGCAACGGGTAGGCGAAGTACTGGCCGTCTGGGCTGAACAATAGCGCAGGCAAGAAAATTTGGGCATTTGTTACCTATTCAGCACAACTTGCGTTCAGTCTAGTAGCAACTTAGCAGCTGCTTTCATGTCCGGTTTGGCCTTGCAACCCAGCCGCACCCATTTGAGTCTATTTTTCAATTACCGTTTTCACTATCCCAATGGCTGAAGACTACGCGGCCAAGATGGGCCGCAAAACCGACGCCGAACTGCGCCAGTACGTCGACCAGTATACTAACTACCTGGAAGAAGCCGTGTTGGCTGCTCTCGATGAGTTGGAACGCCGGGGGAAGGTAGTGGCGGAAGCCAGCGCCATCCGCACGGACGTGCAGCCCGTGGTGGCGCAGCGTGCCGCCGAGGCAGCTACTGTTCGCGCCGCCGAAGCCGCTGCCGTGGCGGAACCAGAGCAAGAACAAGCAGCCGGACCCGCGCTGTACTCGCCGGCTACCATTGCCATCTTCTCCGTCATATTTTCTTTTCTGGCGGGAGGCGTGCTGATGGTTATCAACTTGTTTAAGCTGGACAAGCAAAGCAAGGCGTTACGCCTACTGTTGTTTATTGTTCTGTATCTCTTGGGCAGCTCCTACCTGCTACAATGGGCTGTGTTGCAGTTTGGTGAGAGTGCCAAATGGATCAGTGCGGCCGTTAACCTGGGTGCTGTGGTGGCGTATCTGTGGTTTTTTTGGCCGCGCTACGTAGGCCGGCGCTCCTACCTTAGTCGGGGTTGGCTGCCTGCCCTGGTGGTCTGCTTGCTGATCTTCGGGATTATGTATTACCTGATGATGCCCATGCTGGGGCAAATGGGCGGTGCCGCGCTGCCGTAGCAGCTACCCTATGCCGCTCACGCTACTACCCTTACTTAACGCCGAAATCTGGCTCGACGAGCGTTTTTTGCCGTTTGATGCTGCTACTGCCCTGTCGCACGAGTTGGAGCAAACCATTGCGTGGCGACAGGAAGCCATTCGGCTCTATGGGCGCGAGGTGCTCCAACCGCGCCTCACGGCTTGGCACGGCGACCCGGCCGCTACCTACCGCTACTCTGGTCTTCAACTTACGCCTCAGCCCTGGACGCCGGCACTGCAAAAACTACGTGGGCAAGTGGAAACCGCTACCGGAACCGCTTTCAATAGCGTACTACTCAACCTCTACCGCTACGGGCAGGATAGCATGGGCTGGCATGCCGACGACGAGCCGGAACTAGGCCCCGCACCGGTTATCGCTTCCTTGAGTTTGGGTGCTACCCGCCGTTTCCGGTTGCGTCCCCGCGATGCCCGCGAAACGCCGCACGCGCCTGTTTCTCTCGATTTGTCCTCTGGCAGTTTGCTGGTGATGCGTGGCCCTACCCAACAGCACTGGCTGCACGCCGTGCCGAAAACTGCCCGGCCCACGGATGCTCGCCTCAACCTAACTTTTCGATTAATTGTAAACGCTATGTAAGCCTCATCGGCTTAGTAGCGGATTTCTGGGTGCCCGAAAAGGTTGATGTCCACGTTTTCGCCAATGCTGTATGTGCCAATCTGTAGCTGGTCGTTTGCTAGCTGCAAGTGTGCAGATGGCATTTTTGGGGTGAAAACCTGCTGATCTTCTGTGAGTAAGGCAGTCCAGATCATGGCCGACCACGTGAGATAAGTAGCTGTTGCCAGCGATGAGTAGGAATGTTGCACAGGCCGATAAGCAGCCTTAGAAACGCAGGGGGTAGAAATTGGCATAGAAACAGAGCAAGTGGTTCGTCTTACAATACAACCCTACGATGCGCTGTAAGCCACCGGATTCTATTTAAGCTTAAACAAATTGTATTACTCGATGAATAGCTTTTCCTACCCGACAAACGACGCTATTTCGTAACCGTTTACCTTCGCTGTTCCATTCCCTTTTTGCCGTGTCTATGTCCGCTCCTGTTCCTGCCGCTACTTCCGAGCCGCTCACCATTATTGGCGGAGGTCTGGTAGGCTCCCTACTCGCCCTCTACCTGGCGCGGCGCGGCTATCAGGTAGCCATTTACGAGCGTCGGCCCGACCCGCGCTACCAGGAAGCCGCCGAGGGGCGTTCCATCAACCTGGCTCTTTCGGACCGGGGCTGGCGGGCGCTGGAAGGCATTGGCGTGCAGGAAGACGTGCGCCAAGTGGCCCTACCCCTCTACAAGCGCGCCATGCACAGCCTAGACGGACAGCTCACCTACCAGGCCTATGGGCAGGAAAACCAGGCTATTTATTCCGTTTCGCGCGATGGCCTCAACCGCACCCTACTCGATCTGGCGGAGGCGCACCCCAACATCACCCTGCACTTCAACCAGCGGTGCCTGGAGGTAGACCTGCGCCGGCGCCAGCTTACCCTGCGCGACACGACCACCCAACAGACGCACACGCTTGCCTACCACCGGCTGTTTGGTACCGATGGAGCCTTTTCGGCGGTGCGGGGGGCTATGCAGAAAACTGACCGCTTCAACTACGCACAGAGCTACCTGGAGTACGGTTACAAGGAATTGCAGATTGCGGCCGACGCAGCCGGCAACTGGCAGCTCGATAAAGAAGCGCTTCACATCTGGCCGCGCGGGCAGTACATGATGATTGCCCTACCCAACCTCGACGGCTCTTTCAACTGCACTTTATTTTTCCCCTACGAAGGCGAAACGTCGTTTGCTTCCCTGCAAACGCCCGCCCAGGTACAGGACTTTTTTGAGCGCGTATTTCCCGATGCGGTACCTCTCATGCCCAATTTGCTACCCGAGTTTGCTGAGCACCCTACCAGCTCCCTCGTCACGGTGCGCTGCTACCCGTGGTCCTACCAAGGCGAGGTGGTGCTGATTGGGGATGCCTCGCACGCCATTGTGCCCTTCTACGGCCAGGGCATGAACGCGGGCTTCGAGGATTGCACCGTGCTCGACCAACTGCTGACAGAGTTTGACGGCGACTGGAACACCGTTTTTGCAGAGTTTCAGCGCCGCCGCAAGCCTGATGCCGACGCCATGGCCGACCTAGCGGTGTATAACTTCCAGGAGATGCGCGACCGGGTGGCCGACCCGCGTTTTCTGCTGCAAAAGAAAATCGAAAGCAAAATCTCCGCGCAGTATCCCGATCAGTGGCTGCCGCTGTACTCGCAGGTCACGTTCTCGCACACGCCCTACGCCGAGGCCCTGGCCAATGGCACCCGACAGGAGCACATTATGCAGCGCCTGATGCCCCTTATTCAAACAGAAGCCGACTACGACACGCCCGCCGTGCAGGAAATGGTGCAGCAGGAAATGGCCCAACTGGCTTAGCAGTTGAATCTGCGTTTTCGCTATTCTTGATGCACTCAACTAATTGATAGCATTTTGCTTCGGGGCTATCTATGCATAGTATTTTGGCCGATTAATTGCAACTATCTTGATTAGTAACAACGGTTTTCTCGGCGTAATACCTTCTTTTATAGGCGAGTTGTACCTTTACCTAGTCAAACGCTTTTTGGCCACGGCGGCCATCTACAGTTTCTTTGTGTATGCCTGCTACCTCTGCGCTTTCCTGCCTCATTGTGGATGATGACCCCATCAACCGCCTGACGCTGGAGCATTACATTTCCCTGACAGATTCACTCTCGCTCACGGCTTCCCTCACCGATGGGTTGGAAGGGCTGACTTTCTTTCGCAATGGTAACCAGGTAGACATTCTGTTTTTGGATGTGCAGATGCCCCAGCTTAGTGGCCTGGAGTTGCTGCGGGTGTTGCCCAATCCCCCGCTGGTTATTCTGACAACTGCCCACGAGGATTTTGCCGTTGATGCCTTCAACCTGCAAGTGACCGATTACTTGGTCAAGCCCTTCGACTATGCCCGTTTCAGCCGGGCCGTGCAACGGGCCCAGCAACAAGCCGGCGCCCTCACCCACGCAACGGCTACGCAGGCACCAGCCCTCCCCGATTCCGACCTATTTGTGAAGGTCAACAACAAGATGGTGCGCATCAATTTCGATGATGTGCTCTACGTGGAAGCGCTGTCTGACTACGTTATCATCGTGACCGACAAGCAGAAGCATATTGTATACACCACGCTGAAGGCCTTTGTGGAGCGCCTACCCTTCGACCACTTTGTACGGGTGCACCGCTCCTACATCCTGAATCTACGGCGGGTAGAAGCCATTGAAAACAACATAGCGCTGATGCCCAGCGGCCAGGAAGTACCCATCAGCAAATCCTACCAGGACATCGTTTTCCGGAAGATCAACCGCATCTAGCACACCGGAGTACCACAACAAGGCCCGTTTCGTAGCTACGAAACGGGCCTTGTTGTGGAGCAAACTTTCTCGCCTACCTAATAACCAGCGGCCTGCAACTCAGCCACCACCGCCGCGGTGGTATTCAGGAGCGTTGTGGCCGCAGCTTGCAAGGTCGTTTCTGTAGGACGGTCGGCGGGGGATGCGTGGGGGTAGGATTCCAGCAAGCGCACTGGTTCCTCGGTGGTTGTCACGGCCAGCAGCTTCAGCGTGGGTTTCAGGCGGTGCGCTATGTCGGCCGCCGCGGTCCAGTCGGATACGGCGGCGGCAACCTTCAGTTGGTCCAGCGCGGGCGGGGTATGTTGCAGGAACGTCGTCAGGATTTTTCGCACGAAGTTCTCACTGCCGTGGGCGGCTTCCTGCAACTGGGCCAGGTGGTAGAGCGGCGCAACGGGCGCGTTGCGTACGGCTGCTACCTCGGCCGCGGCCTCCACTGTACGACCCAGCTGGGCCGCAATTTTCAGGAACAAGTCGCGCTCCTCGAAGGGCTTAAGCAGGTAGTCGTTGATGCCAGCCTTTTGGTACACCTCGTGGTCGGAGCGCATGGCGTTGGCCGTGAGGGCAATAACGGGCAGCACGGCTTTCAGTGGGTCGGCGTGCTTCCGAATCAGGCGGGTAGCGTCCAGGCCGCTCATGCCGGGCATCTGAATGTCCATCAGCACCACGTCGTACGTGTGCTGGTCCAGGAGCGCCAGGGCTTCGGGGCCGCTGTCGGCGGCATCCACCTCAAAGCCCCACCCTTGCAGAATCAATAACGCCAATTGCTGATTCACGGGGTGATCTTCTACCAGCAGCACGCGCGTGCCGCGCAGGGTAGCATAGTCGGGTAGGGCGGGCTCGATGGCCAGGGCCGTCTGCTGGGCTTTGGGCAGCGTGAGCACCAGGAAAAACGTGCTGCCACGGCCCGGCGTGCTCTCTACCCACAGGCGCCCGCCCAACTGCTCCGACAAGCGCCGGCTGATGGTGAGGCCCAGCCCCGTGCCCCCAAATTGGCGGGTGGTATCCGTATAGGCCTGCCGGAAGCTCTCGAAAATAGCTTCCTGCTTTTCGGCCGGAATACCAATGCCGGTGTCGGTCACTTGAAACTCGATGCTGAGCTTCTCAGGCGAATCGTGCAGCACGCGGCCGGTCAGCTCCACAAATCCCCGGTCCGTGAATTTAATGGCGTTGCTGAGCAGATTCAGCAAAATCTGATTCAGGCGGAATGGGTCGCCTACTACCACGGGCTCGGGTAGGGTAGGCGGCTCCACGAAGAACCGAATGCGCTTCTCTTCGGCTTTATAAGCCAGCGTTTGGGCCGCCCCGCGAATCGACTCGATGATATCGAAAGGAATTTCTTCCAGGTGCAGCTGCCCCGATTCAATCTTGGCAACGTCCAGCACATCGTTGATAACCGCCAGCAAGTGCCGGCCCGAGCTTTGAATAATGTTGAGGTGGTCGCGCTGGGCCTCCTGCAATTCCGTTTTGGCCAGCAGCCCGGCCATACCCAGAATCCCGTTGATGGGCGTGCGAATCTCGTGGCTCATGTTGGCCAAGAAATTTTCCTTGGCCTGCGCCGATTCCTCGGCCGCTTCTTTGGCCCGCTTCAGCTCCTTTTCCATTAGGATGCGGTCCGTCACGTCTTGCCCGTAAGCAATTACGTAGGGTTCCTGGCCGGTTTCGTCTACTAGGGAGTTGTTGTAGAGGATGAAGCGCCGCTCCCCTGTGCGCGACATCAAGGTCATCACGCCGCCTAGCTCGCGCTGCTGCGCAATGGTAGTGAGGTAGGTGTCCATGTCGGCGTGCAACTCGGGCGGCGATACCATCTGCAAGGGCTGCCCGATTATTGCCTCCGCCGGACGGCCAATTACGGCTGCCGCGGTGGGGTTAATGGTCAGGATCCGGCCCTGTAAGTCGTGCGTACAGATGAGCGCCTGACTGAACTGCATCAGGTCGCGGTACTGCTTTTCACTGCGAATTAGCGTTTCGTGGGCCAGGCGGGCCTCCGTGATATCGGTGCTCACGCCCAATATGCTAACGGTGCCATCGGCGCGGCGCAAAGGGCGCTTCACTGACCGTAGCCAGCGGGTTTCGCCATTTCGTAACGTTGCGGATACCTCGACGGTTTGCTCCTGCCCCGTTGTAATAATCTGAATGTCATCATCTACTACCTTTTGCAGCTCGCGCCAGATCGATAGGTCTTCGGGGGCTACTTCTGCCTCCGTTAAGCCCACCAGCTCGATGTGCTTGGTACTCTGCACAAAATCCCTCATTGATTGATTCATGAAGGAAATCTTCGTGTTGATATCACGCACGAAGATGTAGTCGGGCACCGTGTTTACTACCTGCTGCACAAAGGCTTGCTCTTCTTGCAGGCGCGCTTCGCTTTCCCGCAACCGACTCTCGGCCAAGTAGCGCTCCGTGATGTCGAGGCCATAGCCCAGCATCAAGCGCAGGGAGCCATCGGGGTTATATACGGGCAGCATGTTGCGCAATGCCCGGCGCTGGCCCTGCGGACTTTCCAACGACTCTTCCCACTGCACGGCCTGCTTGGTAGCCAGCGCCTGCTCGAAACGGGCATGGCGCTCCTCGGCCAGCGCCACAGGGCGCTGCCGGTATTCGCAAAACTCGAAGTCGTTGCGGCCAATAATCCATTCGCGCACTTCGGGGTTGGCAATAGCCGCCGGGTTCAGGAACAGGTAGCGGTGCTCGGGGTCGAACACGGCTACATCTACCGGCAACAGGTTTAGGATGGTTTCGTAGAACTCGCGCTGCTGCATCCGCCGCTCGACATCCTTGCCCTGCGTGATGTTGGTGAGGTAGACATCGGCGTACTGCTCGTTGCAGGAAGGCACCACAAACAGCAGGTAGTGGTTGAAGTTCAACGCGATTTCCTGCTGCACTACCTTGTCAGTTGCCAATGCCTGCCCAATGGCTTGCTGCACCAACTCCTCCAATTGCGGCAACATACCCGCCTCTTCTTCACGTTGCCGCAGATTTTCGGCTGCTTGGTTCAGAAAGAGCGTTTCGGCAGTAGCGCTCAGGCGCCACACCGGGTTAGGGTTGCGCCGGGGTAGCTGTCCCAGGTCGAGGGTAGGAGAAGAGGGAGCGCACAGCTGCTCCAACTCCGCTACGCGCTCCTCGGCAAGCTGTCGGGCGGCGCGCTCCTGCTGCAATTGCGCTAGCAGATCGGCCGTTGTAAGATCGGAAGTAGAGGAAGAAGCCATAGCCACAAGCAGACAAATACCGCGCCCAGAGGCAGGGGCGAAAACTGAATTTCGGGAATGATCTATATTGTTGGAGCGCGGGCAAAGCCATGTCTACCAACAGCCAAGCTACCTTCTGTAAAGCTACAATTCCAGTGCTACCCTCCTGCTTTTTGGAATGACTTTTTACGGCCGTATAGTCCCGCTCTCCTACCCGTCAGGCCAGTGCTACCCCTACGCCTACCCCCGCCACCAGACTCACGCCCAGCACCAACCCGGCCCATACCTGAGTAGGTGTGTGAGACTGTAGCTGCAACCGGGCACTCAACACAGCCCCCGCTAGCAAAATGCTACCAAGCAGCCACCACAGTGCTTCCTGATCGGCGAGGCCGCTGAGCTGCAACAAGGCCAGCAGTCCCACGGCGCCCCCCACCCCCACGGCATGGGCACTGATTTTCCAGCGCAGTGAGATTAGCAGTGTCAGCAGCACGGCAATGGCCATGCCCACCATCATATAGCGCAACAGAGCATCTAAGGCAAAGCCAGTATGCGTGAAAAACCAGGCCGCTACCCCAAAGCTGATGGCCGCAGCCAGAAAGGGTAGGGCGCGCTGCCGCCTGTCGTACAGCTCCAGCGAGTCGATAACGCCGGCCCAATATAGCCCACTCGTGCAGAGGGTAGGCAGCAAAAAGGTAAACCCGAACGCAAACGCTACCACCAGCCACCGGTCGGGTAGCAACGGGTAGAGCACCACGCCCGGCAATTGATAACAAACAATATAGTAGAGATACGATGGGACCAGCAGCGGGTGAAAAATCACCGATAACGCCAAAGCCAGGGAGTTTTTCAACGGAACCGGATTAAAGCCGAATACGAATATAGGGCTCGAATCCTAAAAAAACAGGATAAAGTACATTAGGTAAAATGGTGGGATAGTAATTTTGCGAAGATGCGTGTCATCCTGAGCAGAGCGA
>NZ_JAHWGL010000090.1 GCF_019334315.1 Hymenobacter profundi | reverse complement strand
GAGGTCAGAAGGAGCAGTTTTGTAGCGTTATTATGCTTTACTCTCTGTCATCCTGAGCTTGCGAAGGACCTTCTCACGTAGGAACGAGTCGTTAGTACGCCTGTCGTTCTAGGGTGAGAAGGTCCTTCGCAAGCTCAGGATGACAGGAAAAACGTGACAGTAACAGCCTTCTTCCTACGGCTGCCCTTTCCCTCAGGTTAATACGAGCTACGTTGCGCAACCTTCAGCGTAGTAGCAGGGTAGGGAAGAAGCGCCCCTCCTTCTACTGTTCTGCTAACTCTGTACCTAATGCGCTTCCTTCTTCTACTGTTACTCTGGCTGCCGCTGTTACCCGTAGCGGCCACGGCCCAGTCCTCCCCTAAGCTCACCAAGGGCCGCATCATCCGGCAAGACCCCGGCCTCGACCAGGTCCTCAGCCCCGATGCGCGACTTGAAATCGTCGGCTCTGGCTTTGTGCATATTGAAGGCCCGTTGTGGGTAGCCGACAGCAGCATGCTCCTATTTTCGGATACAAAGTCGCGCACCATCTACCGCTGGTCGGAGCAGAACGGCTTATCGAAGTTCTTGGAAAACAGCGGCTACACCGGCCGCATGCCCTACGGCGAGGAGCCTGGCAGCAATGGCTTAGCCTTAGACGGAAAGGGTAACCTGCTGCTCTGCCAGCACGGCGACCGGCGCGTGGCCCTACTGCCTCTCGCGCAAAAAAGCGGCCTGCTCACCGTCACCGACCGCTACGATGGCAAGCGCTACAATAGCCCCAACGACGTGCTGGCCCACCCCACCAACGGCGCCATCTACTTCACCGATCCGCCCTTCGGCCTACCCCAAAAGGAAAAGGACCCCCTGCGCGAGCTGTCCGTGTGCGGCGTTTACCGGCGCGACGCGAAGGGAAAAATAACCCAGGAAATCACGGATCTGTCGCGGCCCAATGGGCTGGCTTTCACCGCCGATGGCCGCACGCTCTACGTCTCCAACTCCGACTCGCTCCGCCCCGTGATTATGCAGTACGATGTGCGCAGCAGCGGCAAGCTCGGCAACGGTCGCGTGTTTTTCGACATGAGCGCCCTACCCAAAGTGCGCCCCAAGGAGCTACCCGATGGCCTGAAGGTGGACCAGGCCGGCAACGTGTACGCCACCGGCCCCGGCGGCGTCTCTATCCTCTCGCCCGCCGGCAAGCTGCTCGGCACCCTCGACCCCGGCGAAGTAGCTGCCAACTGTGCCTGGGGCGACGACGGCCGCACGCTCTACATCACCGCCAACACGTTTTTGTGCCGCGTGAAAACGAAGGCGCAAGGGGTAGTGACGCGGAAGAAAAACTAAAGCTAGAAGCTAGGCTAGTTCCCCTCCTTTTTTAAGGAGGGGAGTTAGAATAGCTCTAGTCACTACCTTCCGTCAACAACCCCACCAATTCCCGCACTAACCCCGCATCCGTCTGCCAGTGCGCTACGTCAAACTCGTTCGGTTGCGAGGGTAGGGGAATCAGCTTTTTGGTGCTGGTATGAAACTCCGTGGCGCCCGTAGCCGCTGCCAGCGACAACAGATTGCTGGCATTAATGCCTGCACCCGGCATCATGCTGATGCGCCCGGCCGCCTGCGCAACCAGCGCTGCCAGTTGCTGCTGCCCTGCCTCCGCCGAAACGGCGCCGCCAGAAGTCAGCACGCGCTGGCAGCCGAGTGCAATGATTTCTTCCAACGCTGCCGCTTGGTTCTGGCACACATCGAAGGCGCGGTGAAAGGTGACGGCCATAGGCTGGGCCAACGCTATCAGTTCCTGACAGCGGTCTACGTCCACGCGGCCGGCTTCATCCAACATGCCCAGCACCACGCCGTCGCAGCCTAGCTCGCGGCAGGCTAGCACATCGGTTTGCATGAGGGCAAATTCCTCGTCGTCGTACACGAAGTTGCCCGGCCGGGGCCGAATCAAGACAAATACCTGAATGCTGAGCAGCGCCCGCACCCGCCGAATGAGGCCGTAGGACGGCGTGATGCCGCCCTGCTCCAGGTTCTGGCACAGCTCGATACGGCCGGCCCCGCCTGCCTGCGCCGCCTGCGCCGACTGCACCGAGTTAGCGCAGATTTCCAGGGTGTAGCTCACTTCAGCAGGTACTCGCAGTTGATGAGCTGCTTCTGGTCTTTGGCGTCGCACACAGCGTAGCTGAAGCCTTTTTGCAGGGCAAACGCGCCTACCTCGCCCTCGCTGCTCACGGCAATAAAGCCTACCTGAATGTCGCGGGCGGCCTTGTCGCCTTTGATCTTGAGGATACGCTCTACGGCTGCTTTACATGCCGCTTTCGGCGACAGGCCCTGACGCATCAGCTCCACCACCGTGTGCGAGCCCACCATCCGAATCACGTCCTCGCCCTGGCCGGTGGCGGCGGCGGCGCCTACCTCGTTATCCACGTACAGCCCGGCCCCAATGATGGGCGAGTCGCCCACGCGGCCGCGCATCTTGAAGCCCATGCCGCTGGTGGTGCAGCTGCCGCTAAGGTTTCCCTGCGCGTCCATAGCCAGCATGGCAATGGTGTCGTGGTTTTGGGGGCCGCCCACAGGGCCTACCTTCTTCTGGTTGCCCGAGTTTTCGATGTTGACGACGGGCTTGTACTCGCTGGTTTTCAGCCACTCTTTGTAGGCGTTGGCTGCATCGGCGCTGAGTGTTTGGGGTTCTAGCGGGAAGCCTTGGGCCACGGCAAACTGCTGGGCGCCTTCGCCTACCAGCATCACGTGGGGCGTTTTCTCCATCACGGCCCGCGCCACGCTGATGGGGTGCTTGATGCGCTCCAGCGCCGCCACGCTACCACAGTTGAACTTGTCGTCCATGATGCAGGCATCGAGCGTCACGATGCCGTCGCGGTCGGGGTTGCCGCCCAGGCCCACGCAGCAGTTCTGCGAATCTTCGGTGACGCGCACGCCGGCTTCCACGGCATCTAGGGCGCGGCCGCCTTTGCTGAGCACCTGCCAGGCGGCCTGGTTGGCGGGCACACCGTCGTTCCAGGTGGCAATGGCCACGGGTTTGTTCTTCACTTTGCCGGCGGGGGGTAGGGCCGCTGCGGCTACAGGTTTGGTTGCCAGCAAGGCCAGGCCGGCCGCCGACGATTTGATGAATTTTCTACGATTAGACATGCACAAGCGAAATGCGTTCGGCTAAAGAACGCAAGATTTAGGCATTTCTGCGCGATTTGGATGCAGGCCACGCAGCACTGGCGCGAGCTTGCAGCTCGTGCCTACAGTATCGTGAGGCTGTGCCTCACCCGTAGGAACAAATACGCGTGGCCCGTTTCCGGCTTGCCGCGCTACGGCAGATGAGGTACAACCTCATCATCAAAGCAGACACGAACTGCAAGCTCGCGCCAGAATAGGATAACTATGCCAGTGAAGTCGTACTTTTCGCAGCGTCATTCTACTACATTACTTTTTACCGTTTTATCTCTACCCCTATGCGTACAGCCTCTACCCTAGTACTACCTCTTTTACTTCTTGGTGTGCCATTAAGCGGCTGGGCACAGGCCACGCAACCCATAACCGTCAGCCAGAAGAACCCTGCGGGTCGGGAAGAATTCAACGTATCAACAACTGACACCCAAACGAAGCAGGGTGCCTACCGGCACTATGGCGGCCGCAAAGGCAACGTGCTGCTCGCAGAAGGCTTCTACACGGCCGGGCAGAAAGACAGCCTTTGGACGGAATATTTCGACCTGAGCAACCAGCCAAAAGCCAAAGGCCGCTACCATAGCGGCCAGAAGGTAGACGAGTGGGAGTACTATACTCCCGAAGGCACCCTGGCCACCCGCTACGACCACACCACCAATCAGTTACTATTTCGCTCACCCAGCAAGTGGCCAAATAAGCTGGTCATTCGCCCCCTGTCTCCCGACGTCGTGATTACCACGCCTCCCATCGCGTTGGCCGGCAACGATGCCTTGGCGCGGGCTGTTGGTATGAGTGTGCGCTACCCCGTCATGGCATTGCGCAATAGGGTAGGGGGCGAGGTGCACATTGCCTTCACCATCGACAGCAACGGCAACACCTCGAATCACCGCGTCGTGCGCGGCATTGGCTACGGCTGCGACGAAGAAGCCCTGCGCGCGGTAAAGCTCCTGCATACCGAATGGATTCCGGCCTCCGCCAATGGGCAACCCGTGGCGTCGGAATGCGAGATGCCGGTTGTGTTTGCTATTAAAGAAGATCCAACGAATTTTCGCGTTACACATTAAGTAGATGTATATCCACTTAAAAATTAGAAAGGCTCAACTAGCGCGAGCTTGTAGTTTGTGATTGCATTGCCGTGAGGCTGTGTCTTATCTGTAGGAACAATTACGCGTAGTACACCTCAGCAAAAGGTTGAGCACGAGTTACATGCTCGTACTAGAGTAGCGCGTGTTAGGTTTGCCGCGTTGCGTCGAATGAAGAAAGTATAACGCAAAATCAAGCTCACGCCAGAACGGACTTTGTGACTGTATACCTAAACAAGTTGTAGTTGTGCTTGCGCGTGTTGAATTTTAGCCTGCAAATCGTTCATGCACTCAAAGGCCTGTACGCTACTGCCCGTTTGGATGGTTTCTTGCAACTGCTGACGCGCGGCTTGTAGCCACTCTTCCGCTTCCGAAAATTGCCTCTCTACAAAAGCTACCGCTGCTCGCGAAAAGAGCCCTTCCTCACAGGTAAAAGGCTTGGCCTCCTGCGCACAATCCAGCCAGTAGCGAGCCTGTTCTACATCATGAGTATGTAACGCGGCAATATAGGCGGCTTCAGCCAGCACTTGCTGCTGGAGAGCAATCGGGCTCATCTTCCGCAGAGCAATTGCTTCATTGAGGTGTGATTGTGTAGATTCAAGGTCTTTGCAATCGTGATAGTAACAGTAGGCGTAGAAATGAGCATAAAAATCTAATACACTGTTACTCTGATTGGCCAGAAAGGCTTTCACTTGTTCAATTTCCCAATCTCGGGGACGCACACCAGCATACGTGAGATTCTGGAAATAAAGTAACCCCAAATGCTGGCGCATAACGGGACCTCCTTTGAGGAGATGCCACAGCTTTCTGCCATCTATTATATGTCCGGACGTTAAGTTGAGCGGTAATAGATTTAATCCGCCTGTTGCCACTGATAACCAGCCGAAAATGAGCAATGTCTTATACAACGCGTATCCACTTACGGAAAAAATAATGTCTGGAGCAGCACTCAATTTACTGTGTGAGTAGAGAGCCAAAGCGCCTGTGAGGATATTAGCAAGTGGACCACCAGCTATAAACAAAGCATAACGGCTGCGTAGATTCCGGTCGTGGGTAGGAAAGGCCTGAACCATCCCACTTAGTTTGGCTGCCGGCTTTCTCAGTTGAATCTGCCATCCTTTTGCTTTGCGCTTAACATGCAACCAGCTAGCTACAAATGACAGTATTTGGAAGCGAGCGAATAATGCTCCCACCACATGTCCACCTTCATGAACCACAATGACTAACCAATAGAGAATAGGTAGTCCAATTATCCAGCCCAACACTAAAACAGGCCAAGAGATATCTAGAATTGCTGCTTTATAAAGTATAGAGTGTACCCACTTACGGCCATCTAATACTGCTATAATGCCCCATACGAAACCCAGTGCAAGCCAAGTCTGACGTTTTTGCTTCTTCCTCTGTTGTTCGGGTGTAAGTGGAGCGTCAGGTTGCGAAAAGTCAATCATATAAGTAACTAGAGAATATTGCTGGGTACAATAAAAAATGAAAAGGTTAAGGAATAAAAATAGGCGCTATTATCGAAAAATAGCGCCTATTAGCATGTACTTATTTATATATTTCCTCTACACTCCTACCTTCTCTTCACTCCCCAGCTCACTCAGTACCCGCTTGGCCGCCTGCACGTTCTGCACGTCGTCGATGGTGATGATGAGCTGTTCTTTGCGCTCCTTCATGGTGGCGGTGCGGGGGTGGGTTTGCACGTAGTTGAGCACCGTACCGAACTGGTCGCCCTGGAAGTAGGCCTCGTTGTTGGTGGCGGGCACGTAGGCTTTCAGCACGTTCTTCTTCAGCGTCACCTTCTCGAAGCCCACGCGGCAGGCCTGCCAGCGCAGCTTCACGATGTCGGCCAGCTGCTCTACCTCGGCGGGTAGGGGGCCGAAGCGGTCCACGATGCTGGCGACCAGTTTGCGCAGCTCCTCGGGGCCTTTCACGCGGTCGAGCTTGCTGTAGAGTTGCAGGCGCTCCGACACGCTGCTCACGTAGCTGTCCGGAATCAGGATTTGCAGGTCGGTTTCCACGTTGCACTCCTTAGGGCGGGCAGTGCCAGCGGCTTCCTGGAGGCGGCCGGTCTGGTCGCCCAGAAACAGGTCACGGAACTCGGTTTCCTTCAGCTCCTGCACCGCGTCGTCGAGTATCTGGTGGTAGGTTTCAAAGCCCAGGTCGTTGATAAAGCCCGATTGCTCGCCGCCCAGCAGGTTGCCCGCGCCCCGAATGTCGAGGTCGCGCATGGCCACGTTGAAGCCCGCGCCCAGGTCCGAGAATTCTTCCAGCGTGCTCAGGCGCTTGCGGGCGTCGGAGGGTAGGCCGGCCACGGGCGGCGTGAGTAGGTAGCAGTACGCCTTTTTGTTGGAGCGTCCTACCCGCCCGCGCATCTGGTGCAGGTCGGAGAGGCCGTGCATGTGGGCGCGGTTGATGATGATGGTGTTGGCGTTGGCAATGTCCAGGCCCGACTCGATGAGCGTGGTGCTTACCAGCACGTCGTACTCGCCATCCACAAACTTCATCATGCGCTTTTCCAGGGAGTCGCCATCCATCTGGCCGTGCACGTAGGTCACGCGGGCGTCGGGTACCAGGCGCAAGATCATAGCGGCCTGTTCCTCAATGTCTTTCACGCGGTTGTGCACGTAGAACACCTGCCCGCCACGCTTTATTTCCCGCGCAATGGCGTCGCGCACCAGCACCTCATCAAACACGTGCAATTCCGTTTGCACCGGCTGGCGGTTGGGCGGCGGCGTGGCAATAACGGATAGGTCGCGGGCGCCCATCAGCGAGAAGTGCAGCGTGCGCGGAATAGGCGTAGCCGAGAGCGTGAGCGTGTCCACGTTCACCTTCAGCTCCTTCAGCTTGTCCTTGGTCTTCACCCCGAATTTCTGCTCCTCGTCAATCACCAGCAAGCCCAAGTCCTTGAACTGTACGTCTTTGTTGGTGAGGCGGTGCGTGCCGATGAGAATATCGGTTTTGCCCTCCGCCACCCTACCCAGTGTCTCCTTTATCTGCTTGGTGCTCTTGAAACGGTTGATGTACTCCACCGTCACGGGCAGCTCCGAGAGCCGGTCGCGGAAGGTCTTGTAGTGCTGCATGGCCAGGATGGTAGTCGGCACCAAGATGGCTACCTGCTTGCCATCGGCAGCGGCCTTAAAGGCGGCCCGAATAGCTACTTCGGTCTTGCCGAAACCAACGTCGCCGCACACCAGGCGGTCCATGGGGTGGGGTTGCTCCATGTCGTGCTTCACGTCTTCGGTGGCCTTGCCCTGGTCGGGCGTGTCCTCGTAGATGAAGCTCGATTCCAACTCGGCCTGCATAAACGAGTCCTTGGCAAAGGCAAAGCCCGGCGCAGTTTTGCGCTTGGCGTACAGCCGGATCAGTTCGGCCGCAATGTCCTTCACCTTCTTCTTGACGGCCTTTTTCTTGTTTTCCCACTCCGGCGAGCCCAGCTTGCTCATGGTAGGCGGCGTGCCCTCGGCCCCGCTGTACTTGGCAATCTTGTGCAGGGCGTGAATGCTCACGGTCAGCACGTCGTCGTCGCGGTACACCAGCCGGATGGCCTCCTGCAACTGCCCGTTGATGTCTACCTGCATCAGCCCCGCAAAGCGCGCAATGCCGTGGTCCTGGTGCACCACGTAGTCGCCGGGTTGCAGGGTGCGCAGCTCCTTGAGGGTCAGCGCCTTTTTCTTGCTGAACTTGCGCGTTTCCTGGGCGCGGTAGTAGCGCTCAAAGAGCTGGTGGTCGGTGTACACGGTCAGCTTCAGCGTCTCGTCTACGTAGCCCTCGCGCAGGGCCAGGAGCAGGTGCTGAAACTGTACGTTGTTGTCCAGCTCGTCGAAGATGGTGCGGAGCCGGTCGGCCTGTCGCACCGAGTCGGCCGCAATGATGCTGGTGTAGCCCTGCTGCTGGTAGTCACGCAGGTTCTTAAGCAAACGCGGAAACTCCTTGTTGAAGCTGGGCTGGGGCTTGGCCGTGAAGGCAAACTCCTCAGCCCCAGTCTTGAAGTGAAACCGCTTGCCGAACTCCACCACCGCAAAGTTTTCGAGCTGCTTGCGGAAGGTCTTGGCCGTTTCAAACAAATCGGCTGGCTTGCTCACAATCTGCGTGCCGCCCGCCGACTCCAGCAACCGCTGAAAGCCCGCATCGGCTTTGTCGAAGGATTCGTCTACCACGTCCAGGGTCAGGCGCACGTCCTTGGCCCACACCGTCAGGTTGCGGGGTAGGAAATCCAGAAAAGCCTCGCGGGTTTCGTGAAGCAGCTTGGTCTGCACGTTCGGGATGATGCTGATCTGCTGCTTGCGCTCCACCGACAACTGCGTTTCGGGGTTGAACGTGCGGATGCTCTCTACCTCATCCCCAAACAGCTCGATGCGGTAGGGTAGCTCGTTGGCGTAGCTGAAGATATCCACAATACCACCGCGCACGGCGTACTGCCCGGCCTCGTACACAAAATCCGTGCGCTCAAAGTCGTACTCACCCAGCATCTCCCCGATGAAGTTCACGTCCAGCTTCTCGCCTACCTGCACCGAAAAGGTATTCGCTACCAAGCTCTTGCGGTTAATCACTTTCTCGAACAGCGCTTCGGGGTAGGTCACGATGAGGGCACCCGTATCCTGCGCTGTTGGCTGCTGGCTGTTAGCCGTTAGCTTTTCCTCTGTTTCAGGGGTAGGCTCCACGGGCTTTTGGCCTTTGCTGCCCTTGCTGCCGCTGAGGCGGTTCAGCACCTCGGCGCGCATCAGCACGTTGGCGTTTTCCGTCTCGTCGAATTCGTAGGGGCGCTTGTAGGAGCTGGGGAACAACAGAGGGTCCTGGGTAGGAAGCAGATGCTGCAAGTCGGCCAGGAAGTAAGACGCCTCCTCCTTGTCGTGTAGGATGAACAGGTGGTGCTGCTCGGGGTAGAGCGTGTGCAGGGTGGCGGCCAGCACCGCATCCTGGCTACCTACCAGCCCGCGCAGGTGCAGGCGGGGTAGGGGAGTATCGGCGGCCTCGACTTTTTTGAGGGAGCGAAGCGTGGCCGGATTCAGGCGGGCGCCTACCGTCAGCACGGTCGGGTCGAGGCGGTAGAGCTGGAGGAAATCAGTGACCTTCAAAACAGGATATAGCTAGGAGGGAGGGCAAAGGTAGAAGCCCGGCCGGAAGGATTTTCCGGTCGGGCGCGCTTAGCAAATGGTAGTAGCAATACCACAACCGCGCGCCGAAAGTTTCCGATATAGCCGATGGGCGCCGCCCCCGCAAATGCCGTATCTTAGCAGAACCGATTATCTGTATTCTACAATGGCTGATAATAACGAAAACCTTCCGCTGGGGGCAGCCGAAATCCTGGTCGAAATGCGGGCAATGCGGCGGGAGAATCAGGAAAACAACGACCGCCTACTCACGACCATGAGCCAACTCATCGGCACCCTGACGGAGCACGTTGTTGACATTCGTCAGAGCGTCCAGCGCATAAACCAACGGCTGGAGAAAATAGAAAGGAAACTAGACGAGTTTACCGATTTCTAGCGCCGCCTGCGCACGCTCGAAGATATTGTGCTGCGCAAAGCCTCGTAATCAACTGCCACGCCGATATCTTCGTGGTTTATTTATAATAGTAGTATCTCTCCTTGCGCGGATCTTCTCACTTGGCCATTGGCCTGATTACCGGCGTGGCCGTCGCCGGACTTGTCCCCCACGTGCCCTTCTCGGTGGCCGGCATTGCGCTGGCAGGCTTCTCCTCCCTCGCCCCCGACCTCGACCACCCCAACTCCCGTCTCAGTAAGCGCCTGGGGTTTGTGCAGCAGTATGTGCGCTGGGCGTTTGTGCTGGCTGGCGCGGCGCTGGCTGTTTACACCCACTTTCTCCTACCCCTTGGCCCCGACCGGCGCATGGGCTTCACGGCGGCGCTGGCGTTTGGTCTGCTGGGTGCCGCCATGCAGGGTGGGTCGGCGCGGCGGTTAGCCCTACTGTTCACAGGCCTGTGCACGGTGGTGGCGGGCTTCTATACCGAGTTTCTGTGGCTGAGCATGCTGGGCGCGTTCATTGCCGTGGCGCCCTTCACTAGCCACCGCTCCTGGACGCACACTATTTGGGCCGCGGGCCTCTGGACCTACATCGGGCACCTGGCCAACTACACGCTGGGCTGGCACGGGGTAGCGTGGTTTGCGGGGGCGGGCTACCTCTCACACCTCGTGGCCGATTCGCTCACCAAAGCTGGCGTGAAATGGCTGATGCCGCTCACCGATATCTGCTTTAGAGTTCCCCTGATTCGGACGGGCTCCGCGAGTGGCAACGCGCTGGAAGTGGCTATCTGCCTGGGCTATGCTGCGCTAGTATTAAGCATAGTAGTAGGCAATATGTCTTTTTAAACTGCGTTTGAGGCCTGTGCTAATCGGGTTAAGACACTTAATGCACACATAGCTTAGTGGAGCTGGAGTATGTGGAGTAAGCAGAATAAAGCAGAAAGGAGGGAACGGTTGTGTTGGAAACTGGATTTATACTGGAAAAGCTAAAAATATATTACTATAATAATACAGGAACCAGCTAGCTTTGTGGCCGATAGTGTAAAGGGAAGTCACGTGAAGTAAATTTATATATAACTAATAACATATACAGAATAGGTTGGAATTTGCTTTAATTTGCAGATTGCTAAGTGAATATACCTAGGGTAGTTATGAGACTGAATTTATGCGTGCTCTTTCATTCTTCATTCACGCATCATCTCGTATAGTACTCCTTACTACAGCATATCACTTCTGCTAGATATTTCAGACGACAAGCTGCAACGCAAGTAGGTAGCGTAGCTTGATATTTTACAGTAATTATTTAGTAATCAATATGAATAATTTTACACAATCGAACTTGTATATTTGACCTGGTACTTCCGCAACAAAAGTACCTTCTGTTGTTTGCCCGTTCTCTTTTTCTTACTCACACCTCATTTTGCGCACACACATTTTTTTGCTTTATGAATCAGATCAATAGCCCTCTGGTTAGGATAGGCGTCTTTTACGATGGCAATTATTTCCTTAAAATCAGTGATTACTACTACTTCCAGCATGACCGCAAGGCCCGCATTAGCCTGGAAGGATTGCATGAGTTTATCCGGCAGCAAGTAGCCGAAGAAGAAGACGTAGACGTACGCCTGAGTCAAATTATCGATTCGCACTTTTTCCGTGGCCGCCTGAGCGCCACCGAAGCCCGCGACAAGGACCGCCTGTTCCACGACCGGCTGTTCGACGATATCCTCATGAACCTGGGGATTAATACGCACTACATGCCCCTGAAAACCCGCGACGGCCGGTTGCAGGAAAAAGGCATCGACGTGTGGCTCTCGCTGGAGGCCTACGAACTGGCTATGTACAAGAGCTTCGACGTGGTAGTACTCATTGCCGGCGACAGCGACTACGCCCCCCTCATCAAGAAGCTGAATACCCTGGGCACCCGCGTGATGCTGCTAAACTGGGATTTCAAATACACCGATTACAAAGGCGAAAACCGCGTAACGCGCGCTTCGCAGCAGTTGCTTAGCAGTGCTACCTACCCAGTAGACATGCACGACATCATCGACCAAGGCCTGTCGACCAACGAGGAGCTGATCGAGAATATGTTTGTGGCCCAGTCGGAGCCCACAACCTACCCTACCTCTACCCTGAAGCCCGTACGCCCTACGGGCCCGACGGCAGCTGGTCCGGTAGGCACGGTGGGCATCAGCACCATCAAAAACCTGAAAAACGGTTTTGGCTTTGTCGTGATGCCGCCCAACAACCTGTTCTTCAGCTACGCTGATATGGCCGAGGGTGACTTCAACGACCTGAATGAAGGCGACTGGGTGGAATTCACCGTAGGCCGCAACCACCGCGACGAGGACTGCGCCCGCAACGTGCGCAAAGTGCAGCCCCCGCAGATGGAAGATGGCGACGAGTACGAAGATGACGAGGAGCAGGAGCACGAATCCGCCGGCTCGCCCGACCGTCTGTAAACATATATTGGCTTTTAGCTTTCGTTATTCAGTTAAGAGCTAAAAAAAGCGCCGGCTTCCTAATGGAGGCCGGCGCTTTTGTGTATGAAGGCTTTGCGTCTTTCCCGTTTGCTAGGTAGGAAGCTACAAGCTAGTTGCCAGCTCGGGTAGTAGTCGGTTGATAACACTATACGTAAGACCCGTCCAGAATTCCGATTGCTCAATGTCCGTGATGGAAGCCTCATCGACTTCAATTACACGGTAGCCGTCACTGCTAAGATAGTCTTCTACATCATTCATGCTAGCAAAGGCCAGCACCGAAATGGCATCCATGCGGCTGCCTTCAGGGTCGAACTGCGTGGAGCCGATGTTGTGCAGCTGGGCGTAGCGCCGTACGTAGGCGTGCGTGGCAGGCTGTGCCAGTACCACCGCGGCGTGCTCCGTCAGCAAGCGCTGCTGAAACGCCTCACGGGAAAGGCTTGGGTGTCGGTAGTGAATCTTAACCAGGGTGATAGGGTCGCGATGTGAGGGGCTGGGCAGTAGGATGTACTCGCGGGTGATGGAGCGCGTGACCATGCGGAAGACCGTTTGCTCATCGGCCACAATGCGCTTGTCATACTGCGGCTGCTTCAGCACCTTGTCAATGTCGGCCTCTGTGGCGTAGGCAATGTAGGCAAACCCGTCCCAGCGCGGGCGCTGGTAGGTGGGCACTTGCGCGTGGGGGTCGCCTACCAGCTTGGCGTCGGCTGTAGTCATGGCGAGGTAGGGCGGCCGGAAGTACGACGACGGGCCGGCTGCTACGCGGTGAATCTGGTCGTAGCGGAGTACGGGCTCATTGTCGGTATCGGGCTCCTCGTAGGCAAACTTAGGGCCGTGCACCTTGCGCCAATACTCATCCCAATGCTCATACGCCAGGTTAGCGTTGGCTTCCAAGGCAATTTTCGCCGGTTCGGCGGCAGGGTTGTCCAACGCCTGACCATCGCGGCTGCGCGTGAAGCCTTCGTCCTGCGGGCGCTCGGTGGGTGGCGTCCGGTCAGCGCGGGTCAGGAAGGTAGGCGTCACAATCAGCGGCGCGGTAGTGGTCTGGTAGGTGGCGCGGTACGGCGGCCGATGGCGGTTATCGGCCGAAGAATCAATGGAAGTAGCCATAAGAATAGAGTTTAGCGAGGAAAGAACAAGCTAGGCTGATAGCAACTACGGAATGATCTGATCGTCGCGGAGTTGCGCGAACAGATCGAAGAACGATGCTTCGGTGGGCTGATACACGTGAAAGCCCAGCTTGCGGCTTTTACTCATGTCGGTCATCACTTCCAAGGGGCGGCCCAGGTCGAGGTCGGTGTGCCAGGGCGAGGCTAGCTTGTCCAGTTCCGGTACGGTGAGCTGGTAGCGGGCGGCCATCGTGCGCCAGAGGTCGGCATCGTCGGCCATCTGCGCTTCCAGCGGGCGTACGGTGCCATCGTAGCCGGCGGCTTCTACCCCAAACCATGCAGCCAGCCGCGGCCACAACCAGCTCCAGCGGAAATAGTCGCCGTTCACAATGTTAAAGGCTTCGTTGCGGGCAGCCTCGGTGGTGGCGGCCCAGGCTAGCTGCTTGGCAATCACGCGGGCGTCGGTCACATCAGACAGGCCATGCCACTGCGCTTCGGAACCGGGCCACTGAAACGGCCGGCCGGTTTCTTTGCAAATGCTGGCGTACACGGCCAGCGTGGTGCCCATGTTCATTAGGTTGCCCACGGCCTTGCCAATGATGGTGTGGGGACGGTGAATGCTCCAGGTAAACCCGTCGCGCTCGGCGGCGGCGTATACTTCGTCTTCCTGGGCATAATAGAAGTTGGCAATGTCGAGGCGGGGTTGCTCCTCCCGGAAGGGTGTAGCCGGCAGTGTGCCGCTCTTGGCATAGGCATCAAATGGCCCCAGGTAGTGCTTCAGGCCCGTTACCAGCGCCACGTGCTGCACGGTGCCCTTAGGCGAAAGCACCGCCAGGATGTTGCGCACTAGTGCACTGTTCACGCGGATATTTTCGGCCTCCGTGTCCTGCCGCATCCAAGTGGTAATGAAGACGTGGGTAGGATTCACGTCAGCTAAGGCAGCTTCCAGAGCGGCGGGCTCCAGTAGGTCGGCGGCTACGGGGTGCAGGCCGTCGAGGTGCTGCGGGGGGCGGCGGGCCAGGCCGTATACGGTCCAATTGGTGGCGAGTAGCTCGGTTGCCAGATTGCTGCCGATGATGCCGCTTGCGCCCACAATCAGGGCAATTTTATTGGTGCTCATAAGTAGAAAGTTGATGTTTGGTAAGTTGCTTTACGTAATACCACCGGTGCTTTTAACATGCCGGAACACGCAAGCATCGGGACCTCGCATAGCGAGTCAGCAAAGCTAGCGGCCTCACTCTCTGGCTCTTTGCACAGATTGCCTTACTATTTGTACGCCAGGGCCTGCAAGCGGTAAGCGGACGGCGTTTGGCCAGCGGCCTGCCGAAACCACCGCGAAAAATGTGCAACGTCGTAGAAACCCAAGCGGTAGCTCAGGTCACCAATAGATAAGTGGGTGCCAGAAAGGAGTACTTTGGCTTCCGTCAGAATCTTCTCTCGAAGCAGGCTACCGGCGTTCTGGCCAGTGGCTTGGCGGCACAGGTCGCTGAGGTGTTTTGGGGTGAGGGCTAGAGCGTCGGCGTAAAACTCCAGACTAAGCGCGGGTTCGCCGGCTGCGAGGCGGGCTTCTGCCAGATGCAGGAATTGCTGTATTATAGTGGCGGGTTGGCCACGAGTAGCAGGCGGTGCTTGCCACTCGCGGAGGTCTGTGAGCAGCAGGCGCAGGTAGAGGCGGGCCTTTTCCAGGTGGTCTTGCTGGTGGTAGAGCTGTTCGCCGCTTTGCCGGAGTGTCGCGTATTCGGCTGGGGTGCAGGCGTGGTATACGTAGGGCGGCTGGCTAGCGAGTACCGCGTGTAGCTGATAGCCAGGCAGCAAACCAGTATTGTAAAAATCAGCAGAGAAAAAGCAATATAGACCGGTTTGGGAGCCATCGGACAGCTGCCAGCGTAGCGCAGTGCCGGGCATCACCAGCAGTACGGAATAGGGCGCTACCGTTACGAGTTCGTCGTTGAGATAAAAAGTGCCGCCGCCTTCTTCCACCAACGAGAGCTTGAAAAACTGCCGGCGGTGCTGCTCCATATGCTGCCGACAGGTAGCAAACCGTTCCTCTCGTCGGTACATCACTACTTGTTCCAGTGCCTCAGGGGCAGCACCAGGTGGCGCCGGTTCCGTTGCCTGCGGGTAGTTGTCGAACCGAAAAACCGGAATCAGCGGAGTAGCCATACTTCCTACAACTGCTAGCGGTAGGAATGGTTACGCCAACGCCTGCCAGCGCCCGCACTGCCGCCGCTGGCAGGCGTTGCTTAGTGCAACGCCTTACGCATGAGAAAGTGCGGCACGTTGCCGAACAGCGTGTGCGAGGGCGCTACCACGGCGTAGCCGGCGGCTTCGTAAAACGGTGCCGCCGTGGCGCGGGCGTGCAGAATGCACTCCGTAAGGCCCTGCTGCCGGGCGCCGGCTTCCAGAAACGCCAGTACCTGCCGGCCTAGCCCCCTACCCTGGTAGGCCGGATCGACGGCCATGAAGCGTACTTGCGCCTGCCCTGGGGCCGAGGGGTGCACCCGACCCACTGCTACTACGGGGCCATTGGGGGTAGGGTAGCGTAGTAGGGCGTGCAGGGTGGTAGGGTCGTCATCGTCGGGGGCGCGCTCCGAGCCGGGCGGCTGTTGCCAGGGCGCCCGCAACACGGTGTAGCGCAGCTGGTAGTAGGCGGCAAAATCGGCGGCGGTGCGGGGCGAGGAAACGGACATGGCAGCGAAGATAAAAATTACGTACAACGCATCATTCAGCCTACAGGCGGCCTGCGGGCAAACGCCTACCTTTGGCGCCCGTATGTAGCCTGTAGGCGCTTTTTCTTACCCTTCTAGTACCCATTTACTTATGCCTTCTTTCGACATTGTGAGCAAAGTAGATCCGCAAACACTCGAAAACGCGGTGAACACGGCCAAAAAAGAACTGCAAACGCGCTACGACTTGCGCGATACCAAAGGTGGTATTGAGCTAGACAAAAAAGCCAATACCATCCAGCTCAGCTCCGAAAACTCCATGCGCGTGAAGTCGCTGGAAGACATCTTGCTGGCTCGCGTGGTGAAGCAGGGAATCGACGGCACGTCCCTCGACTTTTCGGAAGAGGAACAGGCCAGCGGCGCGCTGGTAAAAAAAACCGTGAAGGTGCGTGCTGGCATCGACAAAGAAGCCGGCCGTAAAATCACGAAGGCCATTAAAGACGCCAAGCTGAAGGTAGAAGTGCAGATGCAGGACGACCAAGTGCGCGTATCAGGCAAGAAAATCGACGACCTGCAAGCCGTCATTGCCCTGCTGCGCCGCACTGATATTGGCCAGCCCCTGCAATTTGTGAACATGAAGTAGATAGGTTGATTAGAATGCCCTGCTAAGCGCAGCGCAGTCGAAGCAGAACGTTCTAATCAACCCATCGCCACATCAACTCATCAGCACATCATCCCCGTGTTTGACCTCTCCACCTTCGCCGAAGCCCACACCTGGGTCAGCCTGCTCACGCTGACGTTCATGGAAATCGTACTGGGCATCGACAATATTATCTTCATCTCTATTGTCGTGAACCGGCTGCCGCGCGAGCAGCAAGCTCGCGGCCGCACCATCGGGCTACTGCTGGCGCTGGTGTTCCGTATTGGACTGCTGCTCAGTATTTCGTGGATTGTGGGGCTGAAAACGCCTTTGTTCCATTTGGATCTGCCGTTCCAAGAGCCCGACTTCGGGGTATCGGGTAGGGACATTATTCTGTTCTTCGGTGGCCTTTTCCTGCTGGCCAAAAGCACCACCGAGATTCATGGCAAGTTGCAGGGCGAGGAAGAGGAACACGGCACGGGCAAGTACAACACCCTGTCGCGCGTGATTTTCCAGATCATCGTTATCGACATCGTGTTCTCGTTCGATTCCATCCTGACGGCTGTGGGCCTGGTGAACAATGTATTGGTGATGATCCTGGCCGTGATTCTGGCCATGGGCGTGATGCTGGCCTTCTCCGGCTACGTGGCCGATTTCGTGAACCAGAACCCCACCATCAAAATACTGGCCCTGTCGTTTCTGATCATGATTGGGGCCATGCTGATCATGGAAGCCTTCCACCAGGAGGTGCCCAAAGGCTACGTGTATTTCGCCATGGCCTTCTCGCTGGGGGTAGAGCTGCTGAACATGCGTGTCCGTAAGAAAGTCCCGCCTGTGGAATTGCGCGACGTAGAAGCACAGTCGGCTAAACAGCCGTAAGCCATTCCTACCATACACAACACCCCTACTCTCCAAGTGGCCGGAGGGTAGGGGTGTTGTGTATATACGCCATTGGCTAACAGACTTCTCGGACGATCAACTTGTCGGTACAAGACTAGATTTCATCCAAAAAAAATCAGGTAATACAGCCGGAGATTCCTAAATTTAGGAACTCCGTTGTGGTATCGAGCACTCCTCTTATCTGTGTTAATGAAAAAACTATTACTCCTTTCTTTCCTGACCGTGGCAGCTATTGCGCCTTCCTTTGGGCAGCAGCTGGTAAAATATGCGGGACCCGGTATTCCCGATACCTGCTACGCCAGTTCCAAGGTTGTGCGTACGCGGGTGCTCCCGCCGGCAGCTTTTCTGGCAAATCGGCCATCGGCCACCAAGGCTACTATTATCGTTACCTATTCCGGCTTTACACCCGAGGCCCAGGCCGCTTTCCAATATGCAGTTGATATCTGGCAGTCGTTGCTGGTATCCAGTGTGCCCATTCGGATTAGTGCCACCTGGGAGCCACTAGAAGAAGGTGTATTAGGGTCTGCCGGTCCCAGCAGCTTATATACAATCAATGGTGGCGGTGAGCGGATTAGCAACTCGCTATATCCTACCGCTTTAGCGGAAAAGATAGTAGGGGGAAACATTAATGGTGAGGCAGCTGACATCAATGCCAGCTTTGGCAGCACCTTCAACTGGTATCTGGGCACGGATGGCAATACGCCTGCCGGGCAGTATGATCTGGTATCGGTAGTATTGCACGAGTTGGGGCATGGCTTGGGCTTTCTGACCTCGAAAGACTATGATGTGACTAGTAAACAAGGCGCTTTATCAACGCCGCCTAGTATCTATGCCGATTTCATGAAAACCGGTGCCGGACTGAGCGTAGCTGACACCCGCATCTTTGCCAATCCTTCGGTGGAATTGGGCACAGCCTTCACTACCAATGATTTGTATTTTGATAGTCCCCTGACGCGGGCCGCTAACAGTGGAGAGCGGGCGCGCTTGTATGCACCTACTACCTATGCTGCTGGTTCCAGCCTGTCGCACCTCGACGAAAATACCTATAGCCCCGGCGACCCCAACTCGCTGATGTCGCCGCAGTTTGCCTCGGGTGAAGCTATTCACTCGCCCGGCCCCATTGTGCTGGGTATGTTCAATGACATGGGGTGGTTTAATACTGCCGTGCGTCACACGCCTTACACCGACACGGAGACACCCAGCACCTTCCCCGTCACGGTTCGGGTGGATAGCGACGGCACTATCACGCCCGGCTCGGTGAAGCTGAACTACTCTTTCAACGATGGTGCTCTGACCACGGTGACGATGACACCTACCAGTAGCGCCAACCAATACACTGCTACCATTCCCAACCCCGGCCTCAACGTGCGGGTGAGCTACTACATAGAAGCATCCGACAACGAAACCCGGCGCATCTACACTGCCCCCGGCCGCAACGCCTTTTCCACGGTGTCTAACCGCTACTCGTTCTTCGTGGGTCCCGATGTGGTAGCGCCTACGCTCACGCACACGCCGCCTACCTACCTGTTTACTAGCAATCTGCCATATACCATCACGGCACAGGCTGCGGACAACATCGGGGTAGCATCCGTTACGTTGGAATACAACGTGAATGGTACGGCCCGTCCTGCTATCCTTATGACCAGGGGCACCGGCAACAGAGCCAACACCTACACCGCCGCGCTCAGCACCGTTGCCGGCCCCATTGCAGCCGGCGACGTTATCAACTACCGCTTGGTGGCGCAGGATAACTCCTCCAACTCTAACCGCACTACTCTACCCGCTACTGGGTTCTATACGGTGCCGGTGGTAGAAGTACGCCCAGCGGCCGACATGTATGCCAACGAGTTTGAGCGTGCCACGCCTATCGACTTTGTGGGCTTGGGCTTCTCCATTGCTACGCCCACGGATTTTACCAACGGCGCCATTCACTCCACGCACCCCTACGCCAACAACGTAGACTACACGTACCAGTTGCTGGTACCTATTCGGGTGAAGGCCGATCCGCAGATTGCACGGGTGCGTTTTGATGAGATTGTGCTGGTGGAGCCCGGCGAAACCGGCTCGGTGTTCCCCAACGAGGACTTTTACGACTATGTGGTGGTAGAAGGCAGCCTGAATGGCACCACCTGGACGCCACTGGCCCCCGGCTACGATGCCCGCGACAATGCCAACTGGCTCGATTTGTACAACCGTTCGAAAAGTGGCAGCAACTCGGCTGCCGTGGGTACACCGTCCCTTTATGCTTCCCGCACCATCAGCCTACTGGATAAGTACAAGGCCGGCGACGTGGTGCAGCTCCGCTTTCACCTGCACGCCGATGCAGGTGCCTACGGCTGGGGTTGGGCCATCGACAATCTGCATATTCAGGACAACACCGTGACGCCCACAGCCCAAGCGCTGCAAGGTGCCGGCGTAAGTCTGTTCCCGAACCCTACGGCCGGGCAGTTTACCGTCCAGACCCGCTTCGATAAGCCAGTAGCCAATCTGGAAGTAGTAGTGCGCAATGCCGTGGGCCAGGAAGTGCTGCGCCAGTCGCAAACCGCCGTGAAAGGCCCGGTTTCCCTACCCCTCGACCTAACTAAATGCGCCAATGGCTTCTACATCGTGAGCCTAACGGCCGACGGCGAAACCGCCACCCGCAAGGTGATGTTGAACAAGTAGAGGCGCGTTGCACGCGCCCGTCGTTGCTCCGAATGACAAACAGAAGCGGCTGCCCCAAAAGGGCAGCCGCTTCTGTTTGTCATTACTTCAGTTCTGTCATCCTGAGCGGAGCGAAGGACCTT